>JACSSB010000324.1 GCA_014879435.1 Phycisphaerales bacterium | reverse complement strand
AACCCGACCACGCCGACGATGGCGCAAAGCACCAAACCCACCACTGTGACCAACCCCACATCGGCGTTTAATAACGCCGCTGCCGCGACCGGACCAGGATGCGGCGGCAACGCCACATGGACGGTGAGCAGCACCGCACCCACGGGCAACGCGATCTTCATCGGATGGATTTTATCGACCCGAGCGAAGCCGAAGACAATCGGCGCCAGGATGATAAAAGCGACATCGAAGAACACCGGAATGCCCAGGATGAAGGATGCGGCGGTCAGCGCTGCGATGACCCGACCCGATCCTAGGGCTTCGCTGAAGCGGCGCGCCAGATTATCTGCCCCACCAGAGACCTCGATCAGCCGTCCCAGCATCGACCCCAGGCCGACGACGATGGCCACCGAACCCAACACCTTGCCCATACCGGCGACCATCACTGGTACGACGTTCGCCAACGGGATTCCAGTCGCCAGTGCCGTGCCCATGCTAACCAACAGCAGGGATACGAAAGCCGGTACTTCCGCCTTGATGACCAGGACCAGTAAAACGGCAACCGCGATGAGTGCGATAACTAATAATGCCGTGGTTCCCATGGTTTAAGCTCCCGTCACTCAGGTTGTGTGGCGGCGACGCGGGGCCACGACACGAATGACCGAAGAATCGTCCTCCGCACCCTGCTCATTGGCCAGCCCGATCAGATAAAGCCCCTCGGCGGCAGCGGCAATCGGCGTCGCCAAGCCGACCGCACGCGCCGCGCTATTCACGATACCCATGTCCTTAACGAAGATGTCGAGGCGACTCTTGACCTCAGCGCCCTCGGCATCATAAGCCTGCAACATGCGGGGGCCGCGATCACCGAGCATGAAGGATGCCGCCGCGCCCGCACCCAGCGTTTTCAGAGCCACAGCGGGGTCCAAACCCAGCGCCTCGGCCAACGCCAGCGCTTCGGCTCCAGCAGCGATGTGGACACCACACAACAATTGATTGACGGTCTTCATCGCCTGACCGTCCCCCGCCTTCGGGCCGATTCGCACCAAGGTCGAAGACAACTGCTCCAGCACCGGCAAGGCAGCCGCATAGGCGGCATCGTCAGCGCCGACAGTCACCAGCAGATCACCCTTGCCTGCCCGCACCGGCCCGCCGGAGATTGGAGCATCGACCAAATGCAATTTGGCTTCGGCCAATTGGCCAGCGACCTCGCGAACGGCATCGATGCCGACGGTCGAAGTCAGCACGACCACCGCTCCTGGCTTGAGCACCGCGACCACACCATCGGCACCGTAAAGCGCCTCATCGAGCTGGACGCGGTTGCGTACCGCCAGCAAAACCACATTCGCACCGGTAGCGGCATCCTTAGCGCTGCTGGCAGCGGCGACCCCCGCCTGTTCGGCCAGCGCCAATCGCTCGCTGCTGATGTCATAACCGCGCACGCTGAATTTTTCAGCCAGACGAGTGGCCATGGGCAGACCCATCGCACCGAGTCCAAGGACGGCAATGATTGGAGTATTCATGATTTTTTCCTTTTTCTTTTCTTCTACGGGAACCGACGTCAGGCGTCAGTTGGAGAGTTTGGTGGCGACTTCAGCGAGGGAATCTTCGGTACCGACATTTCCGGCAAAGACGATGTAAGGAATGCCGCGTGCGGGACCATCGATCGGCTCCCACAGCGACACGATGCCGGGCAGCATCGGGCCACGGACCATGGCACGATCGATTTCCAGACCACGACTGGCCACGTCGGAGGAAGTGATACCGCCTTTGGCGATCACGAAGCGTGGCGGAGCGAGATCCAAAACCCGCCGCACCACATGCACCACGGCATCGGAAACCGCACGGGCGATCCGCAGCGAATCCGCCCCATCCTTACCGCGAATCAGCGTGCGCGAGGTGCGAACCACCACATTGCCCTTGGCCAAGGCTGCCGCGACTGCTGAGACGACTTCGGCCAAATGCGCTTCTGACGCATCGCCCAACACCTTGGCGACGTCGATTTCAAATTCGACCGGCTGCTGTTTTTCCCGCAGTGCATTGAGCTGCCGCGTGGTGAGATCGACGTGGGAACCGACCACGATCAAGCCCCCAAAAGCTGATTCCGCTGGGCGAATAGTCGCGACATCTTCGGCAGTCAGCGGCGGATGGACATCTTGTCCGATCATGCCACGTACGAAAGGCGGTCCCACCCGGAATACGAAATTTTTACCGGCAGCCTGGGCCTGCAACAACCCCATTGCCAGCGCACGCAGATCGGATTCCTCGATGATATCGACCACCACGCAGCGCCCTCCAGAGAGCGGCAGCAGTTTGGCAGCTACGGCATCCGCACCGGCACGGATTTCATCCAGAGTGATGGCCACGACTTCCTTGGCGGCGATACGACCACCCGATTTCTCCTCAACCCATTCGCGCAGATCGGAACTGCGATAGCCGAAGGTGGCATCACGTGCGAATTCGGTTTCTCCAACCGGCACATAACCGGTGGCGGCATTGCCCGCGTAATGCACGGAATAGAGGGTGATGCGTCCAGCATCGCCAAAGGCCGGCACGATGACGACCGCATCGACCGAACGCCCAGCCGCCTCCAGTTCTTCACTGATGATCTGCGGTTCCAGCGGGAAGTGACCGCGCAACGTGGAATCGGAGCGGGAGACGAAATCGATTTCGACCCCGAGATTCTTTGCGGCCGCCAGTGCCGCTTGAACGACTTCACGATTGCGTACGGCGGCGGCTTCGGGATCGAGAGACCGGGAATTGATCATGACATAAACGGCGGCGGCACCTGTGGCCAACGCCCATTCCAGATCGGCAGCAGTCCAGGAATTAAGTACCGGCAGTTCGGCGACCGATTGAGTACCGGTCGGATCATCATCCAAAACGATGAGTTGGCGGGCTTTATTGCCTCGGGCTTGGCGGACGTCGGCGGGACTGATCGTGGCCGGAGGCGGCATGCCTCGCAGCAGTTCTTCACGGCTAATCATTTTGTGCTCCTTTGAGGTCGCGATGATGCGTTCGAGAACAATTCTCGGTGCTCATGCGTGAATTGTGTGTCATGAATAGATTGCAACAATATGAATATATTGTCTTTTTATGATTCCTCCTTAGCAAAGCAGCCTTTGGTATCGGCTACCCAAGTTGTTTTAAATTTATGTATTTCTATTTTATATTTGTATTTATCTGTATGTCAATTCTTTTTCTGTATGACAGCATATTTTTTCTGTATCGAAGTTACACTATGTTGTATAAAGACCTGAGCCAATCGATTGGAGCTGGGAAGACACACAGATGGAATCGAGCAAAGCATTCGCGAATAGAGGGCGTGGATCGGTGAAAAATAGCGACGGCTTCGTGACCGGAACGCTGGCATCTCGGGTTGCCGAGCAACTGCTGGCCAAGATCCGCGCCGATAACCTAGTGGCAGGCGTGCGTTTGCCTTCCGAGCAAGCCATGGCTCAGCATTTCGGTGTCAGCCGCACGGTAATTCGTGAGGCGATTGCCCGCCTCAAAGCCGATGGGCTGCTGGAGACCCGTAAGGGCAGCGGCGCCTTCGTGCGCGATCCAGGGCCTTATCACCCCATAGATAGCAGCAATCGCTCCATCGAGGGGTCGATCCAATCTCTCTTGAATCTGATCGAAGTCCGTCGGGTCATGGAAGCCGAGGTGGCCGCTTTGGCGGCGTTGCGCCGCACTCCGGCCCATCTGGCGGAGATTGACTACGCGCTACGCCACATTGAAGAAGCGGTCGCCGCTGGTGCCGATGGGGTGAAAGAGGATGCTCAATTACATCTGGCGATTGCAGCGGCGACCGGCAACCCGCATTGGGTGCGACTTATGGAAGTATTTGGCCAGCCGATTCGCTCAGCAATCCTGGTGACGCGGGCGAATGAAGCCCGCAGTGTGAATTTCTCCCGTCAGGTGCGGGCAGAACACCAGAAGATCGTGGAAGCTATCGCTGCGGGTGATCCCGCCCGCGCCCGTGCCGCTGCCGCCGATCATATGACACAGGCGGCGCAACGGGTGCAGGCCGCCGATCTGGAATTCTGGCGTGGTGATGGTGGCGAATTTGTCCGCCGCCTCGATAATCAAGAATCCTAATCGCGTATTCCCCGCTGTCATTCCCGCAAAAGCGGAAATCCAGGAAACCGCATACGTTATCGCTTCTGGACTCCCGCCTGCGCGGGAGTGACGATCTCTAATTGTTTATTTCCTCGGTCATTCCCGCTCCCTGTCATTCCCGCAAAAGTGGCGTAGGGTAGATAAGCGAAGCGCATCTACCAGGGGGTAGGCGATAATGGTGGATGCGGCGCGATGCGCCTTATCCACCCTTGTCATTCCCGCGAAAGCGGGAATCCAGAAGGCTGAAAGAGATTTCAGCTCCACCATTTCTCAATACATCCGGTGGCGGAACAGCCAACCGGCCATCGTCAGGCTGAATAAGCCGATCAGCGCCATGGGCCAGTATTGATCCAATAATAGGGTGTAGGAATCACCCTGCAGGAACACCCCGCGCAGCACGATAAGGAAATAGCGCAGAGGATTGAGATAGGTCAGCCATTGCACCGCCTGCGGCATGTTGGCGATGGGCGTGGCGAATCCCGACAGGATCACGGCGGGCACCAGAAATAAAAAAGCACCGAGCAAACCCTGCTGCTGGGTCACCGCCAGCGAGGAAATCATCAGCCCGATCCCCACCGCCGAAAGCAGAAACAGCGCCATCCCCAGATACAACGCACCGACCGAACCACGCAGCGGTATGCCAAAGCCGTACACCGCCACTACCACGATCAAACTGCCCTGAAACAGCCCCACCAATAAACCAGGGATGGATTTGCCGATCAGGATTTCTACTGGCCGCAACGGGGTCACTAACAACTGATCGAAAGTCCCGGCCTCGCGCTCTCGCGCCACCGATAGCGCGGTCACGATCAGCGTCACCACCAGAGTCAACAGCCCAACGATGCCGGGCACCACGAACCAGCGCGACTCCAGATTGGCGTTGTACCAAGGGCGGATTTCGAGGCGGCTGGGTGATCCGTTGCGACCGTGCTGCAGCGCCCAGGCATCGTTGAAGTCGCTGACGATGCTTTGTACATAGTTCAACGCCAACATCGCGGTATTGGAATTGCGCCCATCGAGAATCGCTTGCACCGAACCACTGCCACCGCTGAGGATTTCCTGGCTGAAGCGTGGCCCAATACGCAGCACCACTAAGGCTTGGCGCTCGTCGATCAAGGGCGCGATCTGCGCCTCGTGCTCGATCCACGCTACCACCTGGAAATTGGGTGAACCCACAAAGCGGGCGATCAATTCCCGAGCAGCGGCACCCCGGTCCTGGTCGTAGACAGCAATCGGTGCGTGTTGCAGATCGTAGGTGGCGGCGAAACTGAAAACTAGCAGTTGGATGACGGGTGGACCGATCAGCACGAAGCGGCTGCGCTTGTCCCGCAGTAAGGCCAGCAATTCTTTCAAAGCCAGGGCGAGGATATGCTGCAGCATGGCCTACTCCAGACGCTTGCGAGCCAAGCGACTCAATACCGCAAAAAAGATCAACATCATCAGCAATAACGCGGCGGCATTCGCCAGAACTACCACCCACACATCCCCGGCTAGAAATAGGGTTTGCAGGATGGCGACGAAGTAGCGCGCCGGAACCACATGGGTAATGAACTGGATCGGTGCGGGCATCGAGCCGATGTCGAAGATGAAGCCGGACAAGATGAAGGCTGGGAGGAAGGTGATGAGGATCGCGATCTGACCAGCCACGAACTGGTTGCGGGCTACGGTGGAAATTAACAATCCCATCCCCAGCGCGACCAGCATGAACAGCGCCGAAGTCAGCAACAACAGCCAGAACGAGCCATTCAGTGGCACTCCGAACTGCCAGCGCGCCATGGCCACGCTCAGCAACATTCCACCCATGCCCAGCACGAAATAAGGCAGCAACTTGCCAAGCAGCAATTCTCCGATGCGGATTGGGGTCACCATCAGCGCTTCCATGGTGCCGCGCTCCCATTCTCGCGCTACCACCAGTGCAGTCAGCAGGGCACCGATCAGGGTCATGATCACCGCCACCAGACCCGGCACCAGAAAATTGCGACTACGCAGCGCGGGGTTAAACCAGATCCGGGGTTCTATCGCGACTGGCAGATTCAATTCCCGCCCCTGAGCCACCGCATAAGCGTGCAGCCAGCGTTGCCAAGCGCCCTGAATATAACCCTGGGTGATGCGTGCCTGATTGGCATCGACGCCATTGAGGATCACTCCAATCGGTGCATCGCCAGCGGCCAGCAGGCGACGGCTGAAATCGCTACGTAACCAGACGATGCCGTCCACACGTCGTTCCCGCAGCGCCTGTTCGGCCTCCTGGACGCTGTCAAAGCGCTGCGGGTGGAAGTATTCCGATTGGGCGAAGGTGGCGGCGAAACCGGTGCTGTAGGTATCGGGAGCTTCGATCACCACCGCCAACGGAATGTGTTGGGCATCCAGCGAGACGCCGTAGCCGAAGAGTAAGAGCAGCAGCACCGGCATGATAAAAGCGATGGCGATGCTGGAGGGATCGCGCAGAATTTGCAGGCTTTCCTTGCGCACCATTCCGCGCAAGCGCATCCAGGCACCGCTGCGGGCACTCATACAGCAATCCTCTTTGCGTTATGGAAGCAGAGCGCCATACATTTCATCGTCATTCCCGCGCAGGCGGGAATCCAGTCGCTGCGATATCCACCGAGATCTCTGTTTACGCGGGGATGGCAGCAAACCTAACCGTTCAGTTCCCCCCTTTAGCAAAGGGGGGTTAGGGGGGATTTGAATCCGGGTCGTGGCGTGAAATCCCCCCCGACCCCCCTTTTGCAAAGGGGGGAGGTGAATGATTACACAGCATTTATTGAGGAACACTATACCGTTACTCCAGTGGTTTGCGCCTGCGTGCGCTGCTCGATCAAAGCGATGAAGGCATCTTCCATAGTCGGATCGGGTTGTGCGGAATTGCGAAAGCGGGCCTTCATCTCTGCGGGTGTGCCTTCGGCTAGCACTTCGCCATCGGCCATGATTACCAAGCGGTCGCAGTAATTGGCCTCGTCCATGAAGTGGGTAGTCACCAGCACCGTAACGCCCTGTTCAGCCAGCCGATTAATGTGGCCCCAGAATTCCCGCCGTGCCAGCGGGTCCACCCCGGAAGTGGGTTCGTCCAGAAACAAGATATCCGGCTCGTGCATCAGGGCGGCGGCCATCGCCAAGCGTTGTTTGTAGCCCAGCGGAAGATCGCCACTGGCCTGATCGGCATAAGATTCCAGATCGAAACCCTCCAACGCCCAGCGGATGCGCTGTTGGCGGCGCTGACCGCTTAAGTTGTAGGCGCTGGCGAAGAAACGCAGGTTTTGCACCACCGTCAGATTGACGTAAAGCGAGAAGCGTTGCGCCATGTAGCCGATCCGACTACGCGCCTGGGCCGCCGCATGACGTAGATCGTGACCGGCCACTTCGAGCTGTCCCCCAGAGGGCGGCAGCAGCCCGCACAGCATACGAAAGGTGGT
>JACSSB010000322.1 GCA_014879435.1 Phycisphaerales bacterium | reverse complement strand
TCTTCCAACTTCTCGATCACCGCCAGCAACTGGGTGCCGGACTTCATGTAATTATTGGTATCGGCAAAGACGCTTTGGATCACCTTGTGTTGTGGACTGAGGCTGGGGTCTAGACCCTTGAGTTTCGGAAACAGCCTATTGTTCACAAAGAAAATGATCTCGCTAGCCGCCGTCTGTGGCTTTTTCTTGCCATCGGTATCCGCCACGTAGGCAGCCCAGTTGCGCCAGCGCAGGCGCTCCTCCAGAGGAGAGCGATAATGCGGGTTGTCGTCTTCCCATTCTTCCTCGCGCTGGTCAAACACTTTTAGAAATAACATCCAGGTGAGTTGACCCAGGCGTTGCGCGTCACCATCGACGCCATCGTCTTTGCGCATGATGTCCTGAATGGATTTGATGGTGCTGCTCAGATTCATCTTATTGTTCTCGTTATGAAGGCTGAGCACGAAACTCAGGCTTGCTGCTGCTGCGGTAACTCGTAGAGCGCCTGCTCCAGCGCCCGCACAGCTTGGGTGTATTGCTCGACGCCGCCGAAGATGCCACGCCGAATTTGGGTTTTGCTGCCAAGACGGTCAAAGGGCGGCAATTCTAATACCTTGGCATCTTCAATGTCCTGCACGCCGTGATCGGCAAACTTGTCCAGTAGCGCCTCCAACACACTGCGAGCCTGCTCGCCATACTGGCCGAAGACATCACGCTTCTTGACATGGTTAGCGCGCTCGTGACGCGTCAGCGGTTTTTGGTCAAAGGCGATATGGGCGAGTAAATCGAAAGCATCGAAATCTTCGCTTTTCGGCACCGCTTACCGCAGCGCAGCCAACGAAATACCGTGGGAAGCCAGTTCTTCCAGTATGACTTGCTTGCGTTCCGCACTGTGCCAACGTCGTAGAAAATCGTTGAGGCTGCCAAATTCCGCTTGCAGGGCTTTTTTGATGTCATTTCTGAGCAAAACGCGGTAATCCTCGGTGATCAGCTTGCCGTCAGCGTCCAGATATTGCGAGCGCTCGACCGCCACTCGCACCGCTACATCGTCAATGAGGTACTTAATTCGGCCTTGAACGCTGCTATCGCTACTGGGATTAAGGTCAACGCCTGCGGATGCAGATAGATCAATCTCGTAGGGGGGTGGCTCCGGTTCACCCGTTCTTGGCAACCCGCTCAGATCGGGCGGAAGCACCGGCTCACTAGGCTTGGGTTCGTAAATCGCTACCGGCTCGCCGTCGAAATCGGGATCGGCGAACAAGCGCGTCGCCCCCTTGAAATCCATGATGGTGAAGTAGAGCTTCTGGTAGTCTTCGCGCAGGCGAGTGCCTCGGCCGATGATCTGCTTGAACTCGGTCATCGAATTGATGGTCTGGTCGAGCACAATCAGTTTGCAGGTCTTAGCGTCCACGCCGGTCGTCAGCAGCTTGGAGGTGGTGGCGATGACCGGATAAGGTTCATCGTTGTCGATGAAGTACGAAAGCTGCGCCTTACCTTCGTTGTCGTCACCGGTGATCCGCATTACATAGCGACGGTTGGCGGCCGCCGCTGGAATGATCTTCACTAGCTCCTGCCGCATCCGTTCGGCGTGATCTTGATCGTCACAAAATACGATGGTCTTGGCCAACGGGTCGGTGGCCTTGAGATATTCCCAAACCTTGCTGGCCACCAGCCGAGTGCGCTGTTCCAACACCAGATTGCGGTCGAAATCCGAGGTGTTGTACTGGCGCTGTTCGACCACTTGCCCCAGCTTGTCGCGCTTGCCTGATTCGGGCGTATAACCCACCGCATCGACATCACTGACGATGCGGATGACGCGATACGGGGCCAGAAAGCCATCTTCGATACCTTGCTTGAGCGAGTAGGTGTAAACCGGTTCCCCGAAATAGCTGATGTTGCTGATTTCCTTTGTTTCCTTGGGCGTGGCGGTTAAACCAAGATGGGTGGCACTACTGAAATAATCCAACACCTCGCGCCAAGCGGAATCGTCCGCCGCACTACCACGATGGCATTCGTCAATAACGATCAGATCAAAGAAATCGGCAGGAAATTGCCGGTAGATCTGTTTCCATTCTTCCTTGCCAGTCACCGCCTGATAAAGCGCCAGATAGATTTCATGGTTCTTTTTGACTTCCCGATTCGTCACCTTGTGCATGACTTCACCGAACGGGGCGAAATCTTGTTGCATGGTTTGATCGACCAGGATATTGCGATCAGCAAGAAATAAAATGCGGTTTTTGATCTTGGCTTTCCACAACCGCCAGATGATCTGAAAAGCGGTGTAGGTTTTGCCGGTGCCCGTCGCCATGACCAGCAGAATGCGGGGCTGGCCCTTGGCGATGGCTTCGATAGCGCGGTTGATAGCGACGCGCTGATAGTAGTGCGGTTCCTTGCCGCCGCCATCGCTATGAAAGGGTTGTTCCAGCAGCTTGATGGCGGGAGGCGTTGTCAGCCCCTTCCATTGTTGATAGAGCCGCCAAAGCGCTTCCGGTTTTGGAAATTCGCTGAGCCGCAGTTCGCGCTCGATGGGTTGGATTAGCCCAGTGCGGTCGTGTAGGAGAAAACCGTCGCCATTGCTGCTGATCGCAAACGGGGCATCGAGCATTTCGGCATAGGCCAGCGCCTGTTGCATGCCGTGGCCTACTGATTTGGCCTCGACCACGGCGATGGGTATCCCCGGACGTGCGTAGAGCACATAGTCCGCTCGTTTGGGGCCACCCTTGATTTGCGAGTTGCTGATACGGGCAGCAAGCGTGCCACGTACCATCACTCGCCCAGCGGTCAGCTTCACTTCCTCGCGGAATTGGTGCGGTTGCCAGCCCGCCTGCTGGATGGCGGGCGTGATAAATTTTGTGCAGATATCCCGCTCGCTAAGTTGATACTTGTCCATTCATTCCTATTCCAGCCCCAACCCTTTCTTAAAAACCTCCGAATTTTAAGTCCATCCTTGGACGAATTTCTTTTCAAAGTCGGCGTGGGTCAGGAGCGGCCCGCCTTCGCGTGGCTGACCGCCGTTCGCAGCGCGATCAAATAGCTATCTACTCCGAAACCGCTGATCTGGCCCTGCGCGATTTCGGCGAATACCGAATGGTGGCGAAATTCCTCGCGGGCGTGGATGTTGGACATGTGCAATTCGACGATGGGGCAGGTCAGGATCGCTAGCGCGTCGCGAATCCCGTAGCTGTAATGCGTCCACGCCCCAGCATTGATCAGCACGGCATCGATTTGATCGAAATAAGCTTGGTGGATGCGTTCGACCATCTCGCCTTCATGGTTAGTCTGAAAGCTTTCAACCGCAACACCCAATTCTTGGCCTAGTTCGCGTAATCGGGCGTCGATCTCGTCGAGAGTAATCGTCCCGTACTGCTTTGGGTCACGCTTGCCGAACATATTGTGGTTGATGCCATGGAGCATGAGCACTTTCATCGCGGAACTCCTGGAACGGATAACCGAATGAGCGTCCGGCGGTGGCGCGGGTTGTGCCCCGCCGAGCTGTATTTTAATGGGGTGATAACAGAGGACAGGCCGATTTGTGCATCGGCCTGAAGGTTCAGATTATTGACGCTGTTTAGCCAGTTCCGCCTTGAGTGCGGCAGCGGTTTCAGGGATAGCACTGGAGTATTTTTCGACGACCGGCGCGACCTTTTCCCGGAACTTGGCCATTTCTGCCGGCGGCAGCTCATTGATCTCCATGCCCGATTCTTTCAGTTTCTGCAGCGCCACTTGCTCTTGCTCACGCGACAATTGGCGTTGGAAAAGGGTGACTTCGGCCACGGCATCCTTGAAGAGCTGTTTTTCTTCTGGGCTGAAGGTGTCCCACACTTTCTTGCTGATGATGACGGACTGCGGATTGTACTGATGGCGGGTTAGGGTTAGGTATTTTTGTACTTCATTCATCTTATTCGCATAAATAACCGTAATCGGATTTTCTTGGCCGTCGATGGCTTTCTGCTCTAGCGCGGTATAAACCTCAGGAAAGGCCAGCGATACCGGATTGGCTCCCAAGGCGCTGACCCAATCGATATTGATGGGGTTGGGAATGACGCGCAGCTTCAGCCCAGCAATATCCTCCAGGGTCTTGATTGGCCGCCGGTTATTGGTGATGTTGCGAAAGCCCAGATCCCAGTAACCCAAACCAACGATGCCTTTATCTTCCAATTTGGCATGCAGGTTCTTACCAAAATCGCCGTCGAGTACAGCATCGGCTTCCTTGTTATTCTCAAATACAAAGGGAAAATCGTAGACTTCGAAATCCTTGACCTGCGCGCCCAAGATACCGGAATTCAGCACAGTCATTTCGGTGACGCCGCCTTGTAATGCAGAAACAGTCTGTAGGTCACCACCTAGCTGTCCGCCCGAAAATACCCTGATCTTGATTTTGTCATTCGATTTGGTGGCAATGAGCTCCGCTAATTTTTTGGCACTGACCTCCATCGGATGACCTTTGGGGTTTTGAATGCCTAGCTTAATTTTGCGTGCTGTGATCTCCGCCTGCACGGCTCCCGCCGTAAATACAGTGACGAGAATAACTATCGATTGTAATAGGTATTTTTTCATCATTATGGATGACTCCTTTGGTTTCTACGGAATAAAGAATTTAACAAAATATAGAATTCAGTTCTATTGTATACAAGGGTTTTCACCGAAAAAATAGATTCAAATCCAGCCGGTATGGATCAACCAGATCAATATATTCAGGGTAAAGAAAGAGCCGAGCGTTGTTGCCAGCAACGCCGCAGCGCTGACGCCATCCAGGCCATGGCGTTGTGCCAGAATCGGATAAATACTCATGGTCGGCATTGCCGCTAGCAAAACCATAGCCTGTTGTAACTCGGTCGAAAGGTGACCGATGCCTAAAGCAGTATAGAGTCGTAATGCTGCGAACACCGCCAGCGGATGTACGATTAGTTTACCCAACATGATCGGAATCACCTGCCGCTGCATGCCTTTGAGCGGCAGGCCGACCAGCGTGCCGCCGATCACCAGTAACGATAGCGCAATGCTGGCTTGAGCGAATAAGGTGATGGTGCGACTGATCGGTTCCGGTGGTCGCCATTGGCACCAAGCAGCGATTCCGCCTGCGATTATTGCCAAAATCAGTGGATTAAAAACCAAGCGACGAAGCAATTGGCCGAAGATGTGGCGGCGTTCAGCCCCCGCGTGGGCTGCTGTTTCCGCCATCAGCAGCAGCATCGAAATTACCAACAGATTCTCAGCTAGTAAATTCAGCGCGAAAGCAGTGGGTGCCGCCATCGGCAAGGTCAGCAACAATACCGGAAAGCCAACAAAGCCGCTGTTTGGGCAAGACATACCCATCGCGACATAGATGCTGGCTACTGTGGGCAAGCCGGTCACGCATCGTGCCCACAGTAAACCTAAGCCGATCACAAGCAGCGTCCCTGTTGCATAACTGCTCAGATAAGTGAGGTTGAGGATTTGCTGGAAATCGCGCTGGGACAGAGCATTGAAGATCAGGCACGGCAATGCCAGATAAAGAACGAACTTACCCAGGGGCAGCATGTCGGCTTTTTTAAATAAACCGACATGTACCGCCGTCGCACCGATCAGGATAGTGAGATAGATCGGTCCGGTAATCGCCAGAATGTCCAGCATGTTCTCAGCTCGCTGTGCGCTCGTTGTTACTCTTTGGCAGGATTGAGCGATTTGAACCCAGGGTGGCGATCACTCCGCTGGCGACGATCAGCCCCAATCCCAGCCATTCTTCCGAAACCAGCCATTCGTGCCACAACAAAATTCCCAGCAGGCTGGTAAAGGCAACAGTCGAATAACTCAAGCTGCCGACGATCAACACATGACCGTCCTTGTAAGCCCGTGTCATCGCCAGTTGCGCCAACGTGGCACAGATGCCGATGCCAAGTAACGCTGGAATCGAGGCTAGACTGGGAGCATGCATGCCATGCCACAGCAGCCAACCGCTTGCTACGACGGTCGAGACCACCGAGAAATAAAACACCACGCGCCAGGGCGGTTCGCCGCGTTGTCCCAGTTCGCGAGTGCTGAAAAAAGCCAAGCCACTGCACAAACCGCCGGCCAATCCCAGCAATGCCGGAACCAGCAATTGGCTGTCCAGCGTGGGTTGCAACAAGAACACTACACCGATAAAGCCCAGTACGATTCCGCCAATTAACAGCAGATTAGGACGGACCCGTAAGGTCAACAGACTCAGCACGGTCAGAAACAGAGGCGCGGTGTAGTTCAAAGTCACGGCGGTCGCCAGCGGTAAAGTAGAAATGGCGAAGAAGTATAGAAACAGCCCTGTGGTGCCGAGTAGACCGCGAGACAGATGCCAACGCCAATACGGTGTGCGCAGGCGTTTTTGTCCAAACATGATCCCCGGCAAAAGCACAAGCAAGCCGAATGCCGAGCGATAGAACGCCAACTCGGCAAAAGAGAAGTCCCGTGCGCCCAGCTTGACCAACGCGCCCATCAAGGCAAATAAAAAACCCGCTGCCAGCATCCACAAGCTACCACGCAGCAAGCGCATTGAGGCAGCTGCTTGATCTGTCATGGTGATTTCAACTGTGCGCTGATACGCCATGCCCAGAGATATACCGTCATTGCCCTTTTAAAGCCTGTTGCAGAATGGCAACCACGGTATTGAGCTGCTCGATGGGAATTTGCCCTGGTGCGGAACTGCTCTCGCCCACTGCGAAACTGACCGACGAGCCAAACATCCAGCCAAACAAGCGCGTGAGTGAACCGTAAGCACCCATCGCCATGCTGATGATCGGTAGCGCGATAGTGTTGCGCGCTGTCAACGTGGCATCGAGCAAGGTCAGTACATCACGCAATTCCTTCGGCATCACCGCGATCTTGGCGACATCGGCCCCCGCTTGCTCCATGGCAACGAATTTGGCGATCAATGTGGCGGCATCTGGGGTTTCTTGAAAATTATGATAGGACGCAACTAGACGACAGCCGGTGTCTTTGGCCAAAGCCACCGCTTGGCGGAAATAGGATGGCTCAACACTCAATTCATAATCGAACAAATCCACGCCACCCGCACCACAAACGGCGGCATATAGGGCAAATACCTGGGCTTCGTTCAGTGGAATCGGTTGACCCCCTTCACGTATCGAACGCCGGGTAAAAAGGATAGGGATGTCCGTTTGCTGCTGGAGGGTCCGACTTAGCGCGACCACACGGTCGCTGTCAGCGATGCCAGAAAAAAAATCGACCCGCCATTCTAATAAATCCGGCTGTTTAGGTAGGATCGCGGCCAATTCGCGCTGGATGGCATCCTCGGTCGCGCCGACTAATGGGGTGCAAACCAGCGGCTCCCGCTCTGCGGTGAAGGGCTTATGCACGAGGGTAATCGGTTTGGAAAATAACATTGCAACTCCTTAGCCTCACAGTGGTTTGTTTTATTATGTGAAATACCGTTTCATTATAGTGATGATGAATAAAAATATCCCGATAATATTTTGATGTATTAATGAGCTAATAACATTGATTTTTAAGCGTTAATAATTCGCTGATCGTCGCTGTGCACTCAGGCTAGAACATGCCATACTTTTAAACTCTGGAATCCCATTTTGTTATTGAGGTCTGCTATGCGCGATGAAGGAG
>JACSSB010000267.1 GCA_014879435.1 Phycisphaerales bacterium | reverse complement strand
AGTCACCAATCACTTATTCTCTTTTATGTGACATGAAACACTGGATTCCACAAGGATCCTCGAAGAACCTAAATATTATTTGCTAGACCGAAAAAGCCAGTTTGGAGTAAATACAGAAGTATTCAAACATATGTGCTCAATGCTTCTCCGGCAGGTTCAGCTACGCTTTGATGCAGAAACCGCCACCGCCTTGGCTTCACTACTGGAGCGTGTGACCGACCCCGAGCAACTCACTCAAGTTGGCGAATGGATCATCCTTTGCGTTACGGGCGAGGATTTGTTGGATCGCGTGCGAACGATGGTGGGTATTTCATGAAAGGGCTGTTCAATGCGAGTGTCACTGAACAGCCCAGCCCTGATTGGCTCTGCGTTAGCTCGTCTTACAGCGTCTGCAGAAGCCCACGCGTATAGCCGAGACAGAAGGAAAAGAGTCGTTCGCGGTCGGGATCGACATCCGACAGCGGCACGTGGTCAGGGCAAAGTACACCGTCGTAACCTACCGCCTTATAGGCTCGTAATGCAGCCAGCATATCGACGGAGCCTTCGTCCGGCAGAGCCTCACGGAAATCGCAATAGCCGCCAACGATATTGCGAAAGTGAACCATGAAGATGCGCTTTTGCGGTCCGAAGATCTGGATCGCCTCCTGTACCACGGCGTTCGGGTCTTTGGACATTTCAGCGATCGTGCCCTGACAGAAATTGAAGCCGTGATAGGGATTGTCTTGGGCGAGAGCGATAAAGCGCTTCAAGCCGTCGAGCGAACCAAGGACGTGATGCACGCCGTTCAATCCGCCCGGCGGATAGGCCGGGTCGTGTGGATGACAGGCGAGTTTCACTCCCGCTTCAGTCGCTGTCGGTAACAGCGAACGCACCACGAATTCGATTGCACGCCAGCCGTCCGCCTCAGAAATCGCGCCCGCCTGCGACGCCATCACCTGACCGCCAGCTTCGGCGGTATGCATCTGATCCTTGGGCGAAGCGCTGGTGCCGTGTCCGTCTTCCGGTAGCACGGTGCCCCAATAGGAAAAGCGAGCATCGCTGTCGGGCGCATATTCATCGGCTTTAAATGTCGAGCATTGCATGCCGCCACGGCCCTCAGTCACTCCGGTGCGAGTAATGCCGACCATGGCGACGGTGTATTTCAGCATGGGCACGCCCGCCGCACCGGCTGCACGAATGTTCTGGCGCAGCCGGTCGGCGATCTTCTCCGCCTTGGGTGGGTCGCGTAACGAATCGAGCAAGATCGAACCGACATCGAGCGCCAGACCTTCGAGCTTCATGCCGAGCCGCTCAATGCGCGCCTTCTGGGCTTTCAGGCGCTCCACATCCCATGTGCCGTCGTCATTGCATACGTCGCGATTGGGACGCGAGTCGATAACGATGCCTTTGCAGCCAAGTTGTGCCGAAAGACGCAGCCGTTCGTCCGTCGGATTGATCAATTGTTCGCCGATGTACACGAGATTACCCTTAGGTTGAGTTCATAACAGGAGCATAGAGACGGTGGCACTCAAGCTTTGGCGCCAACGCGTTCGATATTGCCCATGACGAAGAGAAAGAGGAACGCCGCGACCAGACAGTGTGCACCGACGAAGAACAGGCCAGCGCCATAGCCACCGGTTGCTGCGACGATGTATCCGAAGGCGATTGGGGTGACGATGCCAGCGATGTTGCCGACACAGTTGAAGATCGAACCAGCAAGCCCAATGGCCTCCTTCGGTGCGGTGTCGGAGACGACGGCCCAGGTGCCTGCACCAGCGGCGACGCCCTTGCCATAGAAAGCCAGCGACATCAGCGCGATGACGGTGACGTTATTGTCAGCGGTCGCAGCCAGAACCAACGTGGAGGCGACCAGCATACCTACAATATAGGGCGTCTTACGGGCCCATGACACGGACCAACCGATTTTGATCAGCCAATCTGAGATGATGCCGCCCGAAATGCCGCCAAGGAAACCGAAGATCGAAGGTGCGACCGTGGCGAAGCCAGCACTAAGGATCGACATGCCGCGAGCCTGGACGAGGTAAATGGGAAACCAGGTAATGAAGAAGTAGCTGAGTGCGATGATGCAGTACTGACCAAGATAGGCGCACCAAAGCATACGATTGGTGACCAGTGCCTTGACGATCGACCGGTTCAAACGCGTCTTGCTCTTTAGTTCTTGTTGGTTATCGACATCGACAAGGCCGCCGCCAGCAATGATGTAGTCGAGTTCGGACGCCGATACCGAGCGATGGTTGCGTGGGGTGTCCATATACCACCGCCAGACGAAGAAGGCGATGAAGCCAATCGTACCGAGTACGAAGAAGGGCCACGGCCAGCCGAATTCAGACACCAGCCAACCCGAGAACGGCGAGAAGATGCCGACAGCGAAATACTGGGCTGATGCGAAGAGCGAGGAGGCTCGACCGCGTTCCGACTTGGGAAACCACATGGCGGCGACGCGCGCATTGGCGGGGAAGCTCGGTGCCTCAATAAGGCCGAGGGCGAGGCGAAGCAGGAAAAACACGGTGACTGCGCCCGTAGTGCCCACACCGAACTCACCGACGAAGCCCATCACGAAGGTCGAGAGGGACCACAGTAGTAGCGTCACGCTGTAGACCAGCTTGGTGCCGAAGCGATCTAGAAGCAATCCACCGGGAATCTGGCCTACCACATAGGCCCAGGAGAAGGCGGAGAGGATGTAGCCGAGCTGCACGGCGGAGAGCCCGAACTGCTGCTTGATTCCAGATCCAGAGATCGACAGTATCGACCGGTCGGCATAGGCCACTGTCGAGAGAAAGAGAATCAACATGAGAATCCAAATGCGGACTTTGGTTCTCTTCATGGGTTCGTCATTAGCTAAGGTGGCTGTCATGGTAGTCATTGTGGATGCGCCTTTTAGGAAGTTGGGGGGACTCAGATCGGATTGAGAGCGGGACGACCAGCGAGCACAGCATCAATGTTGTCGAGCGCGTCGAAACCCATCTTGTCGCGGGTCTCGATGGTCGCCGAACCGACATGCGGGGTCAGGAACACGTTGGGCAGATCCCGAAGGCGCAGGTCGTAGTCCGGCTCGCTGCGGTAGACATCGAGACCGGCAGCGTAGAGATGCCCAGAGGTCAGCGCCTCGATCAATGCGTCCTCATCGACTAGCGAGCCGCGCGCAGCGTTGATGAAGACTGATCCTGGCCGCATCAGCGCGAACATCTCAGCGGTCATGACCGTGCTTTTGCCGCCGGGCATATGTAGCGCCAGAATGTCGATGGCTGGCAGCATATCGGCGAGCGACGCGTGGTAAATCGCTCCATTTTCGAGTTCAGGCGGTAGGCGAGCGATATCGGTGTAGTGGATCGTCATACCGAAGCCTCGGGCGCGCTGGGCTACCGCACGACCGATCCGCCCCATTCCGGCAATGCCGAGGACCGAACCAGAAACGCGACGACCCAAGTTATCCGGCATGCCATAACTTTGGCGCCAGCCCTTCTTCATGATGTCGACGTATAGACTGGCGTTGCGACAAGCCCCCAGCATGAGCAGCATCGTCATGTCAGCCGTGCACTCGGTAAGGCCATTGGGTGCATTGGTGACGGTGATACCGCGTGCATTGATCGCGGCTGCGTCCATGTGGTCGAAACCCGCACTCGGATTGGCGATGATTTTCAGATGATCGGGCAGGCGCGACATGTGCTCCTGCTGCAGCGCTACCTTGTGGCCGACCAGTATGGCTTCGGCACGATGCTCTACGATCGCTGCAATCGCTTCGTCGACGCCGAGGTCGTGGTCTGCGAACCAGGCGTCATAGTCGCGGGCAGCGCGCGCTGCCACTGCAGCGGGTACACGGCGGGCGATGACGAGCCGCCGCTTAGCGCTGCCGATCTCAGTTTCAGAAGGGATCTGGGTCTTTAGATCCATGGATGTCACTCCTTTTATGGTTTGGGTGAATATGATTTGCGGGTATTCATGCTCTTTTGGGCCATACCAGACAAACAAGATGCCAATAATGTTATTTCATTGATAATATTGATTTATTTGTTATGTTTGCCGTAAATCTATCGCTGGTGCAACGCGAAAAATGTGGTATACGCAACATAGTGTCGCAAATAGTGTTGCAATAGTCGGTTACTGGAGGAGTGACGAAGGGATACGGCATCAGCGAACAAGCGATCTACAATGGGCGATAACGCCTCGATTCAATCGATGTGGACGAGAGGAAACGGTCACAAGCGCCGCTTGCAGCCGGGCAGTGCCAGCGCAATTCACGCTTGATTTCTACAATGGGAAAGGGTGGGGGTTTTTAAAATTCGATGAAAAACTGGGCCGGTCGAGTACGACGGATCGGGGGGAAAAGTAGCAAGGCGTTATATGAATTGAACGGGTTATGCGTCGGTGATTCCGTACTGCTTGAGCTTCCGATAGAGAGTAGATCGATCAATCCCTAATATGGCAGCCGCTCGTTTCTTGTTATATCGGCAATTTATAATAGTTTCCGAAATTATTTCCTTCTCTGAGGATGCTGCACTTGGCTTAGTGTGGTTGGGTGTCATCGAAGTGTGTGCGAGTAATTTATCATCACTTTCTTCCCAGTATCTTGTAATCATCTCCGGTGATATTATTTTCTCACTTGCGATGACAACGAGCCGCTCGATAAAGAACATCAACTCACGGATATTACCTGGCCATGGATACCGTGCTAATGTATCAAGCGCATCGCGAGTAATCTTGATATGCTTGCTGTAAATTTGGTTGTATTTTCGTACGAAGGATTCTGCTAAAAACTGAATATCGCCAGTCCTAGACCGTAGTGGAGGTAATTTTAGTGTCAGCACTTTTAGTCGGTAGTAAAGGTCTTGGCGAAAATTGCCCTCATCGATAAGCATCGCAAGATTCCGATTAGTTGCCGCGATGATGCGTACATCAATGGGGATATTCTTATCATCCCCCAAGCGCATAACCTGTCTTTCCTGGAGAACTCTCAATAAGCGATTCTGGCCGTATCTATCCATCTCGGAGATTTCATCAAGAAAGATGGTCCCTCTGTGCGCCATTTCGAAGAGTCCGGGCTTCCCCTTTTTTGTCGCACCGGTAAAAGCGCCCTCAACATAGCCAAATAATTCACTTTCAAGCAGGTTTGGCGGCAGAGCGGCACAATTAACGGCAACGAAAGGCCCTTTCCTTCTCTTGCTTGTGTTATGGACACTTTGTGCAAAAAGCTCTTTGCCGGTACCAGATTCGCCGCTGATGAGTACAGATGCATCGACAGCAGCTATCTCTACTCCGATTCGACGCGCTTCTTCTATACGCTGTGAGATCCCAGCAATGTCCTCGAAGGTATAACGAGCTACAAATTGCTTTGCGAGTACTTCATTGCGGAACCGTGCCTCTGTCTCCTGGATTCGTGTGATGTTCTGGAAGGTGATGATCGCTCCAGAAATGGTTCCATCTACATCGATCGGTGCGATATTGAACGAAAGCCAGACCTTCCCCCAATGAACTGTTTGGCCGATGAGTTCTTGGCCTTTGGACAGGCAATGTTCAATATTCACGAACGGCAAGCAATCATCAATCTTTTGCCCAAGGAGTTCTTCTGCTGAACAATTTAGAAAACGTTCAGCGGCCGGATTGAGGACTTGAATCTCTTTATTCTGGTCAACGCTAATAATTCCTTCTGATGAGAACTGAACTAATGCGGTAAAACGCTGAGCATGCTCCTTTTCAATTTTGCGAGCAAGAGCGACGCGCTGAGCTTCCAGAAAGGCACTTCTTAGAGCCAACATTCCAGTACTTAGTGGTAATGTTTTGAAGCCCGGTCGCGCCGCTAGAACCAGCGTCTTTTTTCCCGAAACTACAATATCGAAGTTACCAGAATTGATCATTAAAACCAGGGAGTTTGTATCAGCTTCGGACTCGCGTTGGAAAATAGTGAGGTCAATCTCCATGATTTCGGCTATGGTTTGTGCATCTCGCAACCAGTTTGCAGCGGCGGCAATCAGGACTCGGGGACGCTCCTTGCGAGTAAGCCTTTTCGCTTCTCGCATCATGAAGACGAGATCCCCTGCCGTAATTTGGATTTCTACGACAGGGATGCGAACATTGGCTTGAACGATCTGCCGAGCTGTCCTCCCTCGCGAAATGATGACGGCAACGTCACTGTTTTCGAATTTTCTGGCGAATGACACAGCATGCCCTTCACGGGCTAGGTATATGTCGATCTCTCGCTCATTGTCTAGCTCACTTACGAGCTGCTTTCCTTGCAGGTAAACCCGTTTGTCAGGAGCGATAAGAATAATTTTTGGCATCGGGCGCCCAACTAAGATTGAAGAAGCATTGTCTGCAACATAGTGTAGCGTGTGCAGCACTTGCTAGTCTCGTCAACAGCTAATGCGACGGAGCTATGCGCCGCCTGTTTTGCCGGGCGCTTTCAGCATGTACGGGAACATCCGGCGGTCATTTGTGGGTGTGGCTCATTATTCTTGGCTACACCGACAAACCCTGCGACCCTAGATGTGGAAAATCTTTTGTGAGAGATCGAATTGTCGTGTACAGGAAGATGCTCATTAAGCTAAATAAACCTGATGTTTAAGTAATACGAGGCAAGGTCAAATCAAATCTAGTCGCTGTATCGTTTGACGTCGCCTGCACCTGTCCACCATGCGCTTCGGCAATTGATTTGACGATAGCAAGCCCCAGCCCGGCACCGGCAGATTTCCGTTGGCGGGCGGGATCGACTCGGAAAAAGCGATCAAACAATTTCGGTAGATCGGCCTCAGAAATTCGCTCGCCTGGATTTTCGACACTGATCGTTGTCCATCGCCCGACTTGTGCCAACGTCACTGTGATGCGTGAGCCGTGGGGAGTGTGGCGGATTGCGTTTGAAAGAAGATTGTTGAGCGCGCGCAGAAGCATCTCACGATCTGCCCGTATTGGTTTAGCAGTGCCCTTGGCGCAAAGCCTGATGTTACGGTCTTCAGCCAGTGCCTCGAAGTAGTCAAACAGACCTCGGATCAATTCAGCCAAGTCGATCTCACCGAGACGAAGATTTCGAGGATCGTTTTCCGTTTGGGCTAGAAACAACATGTCGCCGATCATGCGACTCATGCGGTCAAACTCCTCCAGGTTGGAGTAGAGGATCTCGCGGTATTCGTCGGCGCTGCGCGGTTGCCCAAGTGCCACATGGGTTTGCGTGATCAGGTTGGTTACGGGCGTGCGTAGTTCATGCGCGATGTCGGCAGAAAAGTGCGACAGGCGGGCGAAACCTTCCTCGATTCTGGCCAGCATGTCGTTGAAAGCAACCACCAGTTCCGCCAGTTCTATAGGCACATCCAGAGGGTCGAGTCGCACATCCAGCTTTGAAGAGCGGATCGTGCGAATCTCCTCGTTGACCTTGCGGATGGGGAGATGCCCCCATTGCACGGCCAGCCAGGCCACCCCGAGCGCAATGCAGAGAACAAGGCAGGTCGCCCACCAGAGCATGCGCTTGAACTCTGCCAGGAAATCGAGATGAAAGCCGATGTCCATGGCTGCGACGATGCGGTAGGAAGGCTCTGCTGCATCGGCGTTGGCGGGTAGTTGAAGTGCCACACCTCGATAAAACCTCTGATCTTCCTGCCACACCGTCAAGTCTTCAGCTTTGATGCGGTTGGCCAGTCTTCGGCTACCCGCAAGTTTCGATAG
>JACSSB010000317.1 GCA_014879435.1 Phycisphaerales bacterium | reverse complement strand
CTGGAGCGCGGCAACGCTGTAGCGCTGGCTGGGCTCGACAAAATTGCTGATCGTTATTCTGGCTTGGTCGGTTCGGCCATCCAGGACAATAACCTGGATCGGGCCAAGAGCTTGATCGAACGGCTGGAATCACTCAATCCAAACTATTCCCGCCTACCGAAGCTGCGTGAACAACTAGCCAGCGCGCAAACTCCGGTCAAACCGGCCAGCCCATTGCCTACTCAAGCGGAACCGGAACCGGAACCGGAATCCAACCAGACAAAACCGACTTCTCTGCCACCGCCTGATCTGGTCTCAACACCTCGAATCACCGAAACCACTCCAGCTACTGAAACTAAAACCGAGGTTATCACCGAGGATCGTCATACCCGCCTTGCCAAGACCGAAACCGCCGACAACATCAGTCTGCATAAGACGGTTTCTCCACAAGGCTTGTTGAACGATGCCGACCGTGCAGCACCCTCTTTATCACAAAAGACGCCTGCTCAACTGCTCGTACACGCCGATGTAGACGACGCCGAGGTCTGGATCAACAACAAGAAAGTCGGTACGACGCCGCTGGCGGTCAGCATGCCTCCAGGCTCTTATCGGGTTAGAGTGCGACAGAAGGGGTATGGCGATTGGAACGGCCGGGTCAAACTCACCGCTGGTGAGGAAAGCACCCTGTCGGCCATCTTACCCAAGAAATTGGAAGTCGCTGTCACCGCTCCAGCTCCAAAGCCAGAGCCTGTGCCGGAATCAAAGCCGGAACCAAAACCAGCGCTGGAACCAGCACCAGAATCAAAACCGGAATCAAAGCCGGAACTAGCACCAGAATCAAAACCGGAGCCAAAACCGGAATCATCTTCTCCTCCGCCCCAGAAAACCCAGACTGCATCGTCAACCCCAGCCTCCTCCGGCTGTTTGGGAGGTAATTGTCAGAATGGGGAAGGCACATACCACTATCCAGATGGTAGCCAATATACGGGCCAGTTTCGGAACGCTCAAATGCACGGTCGGGGCACCTATATCTATGCTGGCCGTGGCGAAAAATATATCGGTGAATGGCGCAACGGTGCGATCAATGGCCAGGGCGTCTACTACTATCGCAGCGGTAATCGCTACGAAGGCCAATGGCACAATAGCCGCAAGAGTGGTCAAGGCAGCTATTACTACGCAGACAGCGGTGAAAAGTACGTTGGAGACTTCGCCAATGACCGACCGAATGGCCAGGGTATCTATTACTACAGCAATGGTAATCGCTATGAAGGCGAGTGGCGCAACGGCCGCAAGAATGGCCAAGGCACACTTTATGAGGGCAACCGCACGATCGTTGGGGAATGGGAAAACGATCAGATGGTTCGGGTCAAGATCAAGCAGTAAGCGGAAAATAGTGAGGCGGCAACTCCGGTCTACCGGGTGTTCGCCGCCTTCGACTGGACCAAACCCATACGGTATCCTGATCGGATCCCTGCGATTTGGTCTAACTCCAGTTTTAGTGTTAGTGAATGTACTACCGGTACCGGATCGAATTGGCCGGACGGTATGATGGTTTCACCCAGTTATACGGTAGAAAATCAGCATTTTTCTCTTCCAGACAGTAGACGGCATAGAACTGGGTACCTCTGATGGGCGCATCTCCACCATAACCACCACAGTAATGACCACCACCTGGACTCACACACGACGCCTCACCGTAATATGGGCAACTATGTTTATCCACAGGGATCAGGCCTTCACTACCACTACGCCTAGTCTTCACCTGCCGGGTCATGTCGCCTTTCACAATTGGGATTCCTTTATTGGTGGTTAATGGCCCACTTTTTTTCGTGCGACCAAACCATGAAATTATTTTTTTAATTGAATTTATGTACTTACTTCAAATCCAGCGTAGCTATATTACGATCTAGGGGTGGAGAGTAAATAAGGATTATTGCGTACGGTATCATGGTTTATCCTAATGTCTCTATTATAATACATATCTATTATCTCTCTTGTTTTTGATCGATGCAAGGAATCTGATCGTGACAACCACCGCTCCCATCAGCCTGATGGGGCTATTCATGGCCTTGGGTACGCTGATCTGCATCGCCAGCCTGATCGGATTGGGTGGGCAATCATGGTGGATTTTCGAGTTGGCTTCCCATTTTCGGCCCCAGTACGCCCTCGCATTGAGCTTATACCTACCGCTGTTGCTGTTCCAGCGCCACTATCGATGGGCCATCGTTTTCAGCCTGTTTGCCTTGCTGAATGCCACCGCACTGGCACCGCGTTTACTGCCTCGCGTCGAAGCCTCCGCTCACTCTGGGGCTGAACAACCAACTTTTCGTATCCTGCTGGCCAACGTCAACTTTAGCAATCGCGATTATTCCCAAATTCGCCACTCAATCCTCGAATACCAACCTGATTTCATCGTACTGCTGGAAGCCACGCCCTGGCTGCTCGAACGGCTGACTGAATTTACCGCCCACTACCCGCATCGGATTGCCGTACCACAAGAAGATCCTTTCGGGATCGCTTTACTGAGCCGTCATCCATTTGCGCGAACCGAAATCATTCGACTCGGCCCAGCGGAATTACCCTCAATCATCGCCGAGATCGTGGCCGGTCAACAGCGTTTTACCTTGCTCGGTACCCATCCGCCACCCCCCATCAATACCGAAAGTGCCCAAGATCGCAATGCACAACTGACGGCTCTGGCCGCGTTCGCTCGACAAGCCCGACAACCGCTGCTACTACTGGGCGATCTCAACCTTTCGCCGTGGTCGCCGTATTTTGAACAACTGCTTGCCACTTCCGGCTTGCACGACAGTGCTGAGGGTCGTGGTATCCTGCCGACTTGGCCGGTTGGCCTACCGCTGCTTTGGATTCCAATCGATCACGTGCTGTTCTCTAACGGTATCCAAATCCTGCACCGGGAAACTGGGTCGGCTCTTGGCTCCGACCATTACCCCGTCATCGTTGATTTTCAGATCATCCACCTGTAAATTTTTTGTAACCCCCGCGCCAGCCTTTCCTGACTGGAGGTCATCTTATGTTATTTACCGGATCATCCCCGTCGGACGCTCCCATGGATTCCACCAGCTCGGTTGCCGATCCCACTAAGCGCGCATTTTTGAGCAGAGCGGCCACTCTGGCCACGGCGGTGACACTTGGTGGCTTAACTCCACCGATTGCTGAAGCAGCCCAGGATTATTATTCAAATTATTATTCAACTGTGATCCGCCCTCCTCAGCCTGCGAGCGCCTTATCCTCTAAAATAGATAATAAAATCAAATATTTGAGGTGGAATGGCAAAATCGCACCCAATGAGCGCACCGCCTGGTTGATCTACGATTTCACCAGTCGGCAGTATCTGACCACTATCAATGCCAGCACTCCTTATCAAAGCGCCAGCATGATCAAACCATTCATCGCGCTGGCTTTCTTCTACAAGGTACTGGAAGGGCGGCTGTACTACACCCCTTATCAGCGCGCCAAAATGGAGGCGATGATTCAATACAGCGACAACAGCGCCACCAACTATTTCATTCATTTACTGAATCAGACTAGCCGCTACAATGGCCCGATCGAAGTCGAGCGTACACTCAGGCACTACCATCCCGGTATTTTTCGGCACATCCGAATCGTTGAGCGCATCCCCAGAGGTGGCCGCAGCTACCGCAACAAGGCTTCTGCCCTCGATTACCATCGATTCCTGTATGCCCTCTGGTATAACCAGCTTCCTTTTTCCAACGAACTGAAGCGGCTAATGAGCCTACCCAACCGTGACCGGGTGTATACCAACGCCGACGGCGTGGCGCGGGAAACCTGGGTATTCGACAAAACGGGTACTACCGCCCGCTTATGTGGCGACATGGGTATCCTAGTCGCCCAAGGACGCAACGGTGGCCGCTATCCCTACACCTTCATCGGCATCATCGAAAAATCTCAACCGACCAAGAACTACCAAGCCTGGAAAAACAACCGAGGCGATGTTATTCGTGAAATCTCCAGCATCGCCTACCAACATCTGCGCCAAATGTACAATTTAGTGTAGATTAGACAAAATAAGGTATCGTGTTACAACTTCACTACTCATATGATCACGACCTGGAAACGGTAAAACCGAATCAATTGATTTACTATCGTTTCAATCCACTCTCCTCCATCGCTCCTGACGGAACCCGTTCCTCATGCCCTATGACTTCGACCATTCACCTTTCCGGCACGGCACCGACAGCCTGAAATGGCAGCGCTACGGTACGGCTCTGCCACTGTGGGTGGCGGATATGGATTTCATCACCCCGGAGCCGGTGCTGACGGCACTGCACCAGCGCGTCGCACACGGAATCCTTGGCTACGGCGCACCGCCGGAGGAACTGACTGAGACGATTTGCGCACGGCTGGCCACGCGCTACGATTGGGCGGTGACACCAGAACAGATCGTGCATCTACCAGGATTGGTATGTGGTCTGAATGTCGTGTGTCGAGCCATCGGCGGACCGGGCGATGGGGTGCTGGTGCAAACACCGGTATATCCACCGTTCCTAGCCGCACCGGGCAATCAGGAACGGCGCCTGCTCACTGCCGAATTGACGGCCGAACCAGACAACGGCTGGTTGTACTACCGCTTCGACGCAACCGCATTGGCAGCGGCCATCGACTCGCGTACCCGGCTGTTCATCCTCTGCCACCCGCACAATCCGGTCGGTCGGACGTTTGGAATCGAAGAACTGCGCCAGTTGGCGGAGATATGCGAACAACGCGATCTCATCGTCTGTTCGGACGAAATCCATTGTGATCTCTTGCTGGATGGGCGGCGGCATACGCCACTGGCCACTTTGTCGCCGGACATCGCCCGACGCTGCATCACCCTGATGGCACCCAGCAAGACTTTCAATATCCCCGGTCTAGGCGCCAGCTTCGCGATCATCCAGCATCCGGAACTCAGGCAGAGATTCAAACAGGCGATGCGCGGGATCGTGCCGGATGTGAACATACTGGCATTGAGCGCAGCGCTGGCTGCTTATCGTCACGGCGACGATTGGTTGCGAGAGTTGCTGGTTTATCTTGCCGCTAATCGTGATTTTGTCGTGGATCACATCAACCGCCATTGGCCTGAGATCCGTACCACCGTCCCCGAAGCCACTTATCTCGCTTGGCTGGACTGCCGAGATGCCGGAATCACTGGCAATCCACATCATTTCTTTCTGGAACGAGCCGAGGTGGCACTGAACGATGGTGCAGCTTTTGGTCCGGGTGGCGAGGGTTTTGTGCGACTCAACTTCGGTTGCCCACGCGCCACGCTGGTAGAAGGCTTAGAGCGCATGGGCGCAGCACTGGCCTCGCGTTAAAAAATCCTGTATTTCTCTTACCATGTGCCATCATTGCGTCAGATGCTCAAACTTTAAAATCGAACAAATTCTTGCCTAAGACTCGAGATCAAATGGCCAGCACCGAAGTGATCCACCGCTACCGGGAATTCATCGCCCCCACTGCCGACAGCGAATCCTACAGGCTGGATGTACCGCTGGATGGCGCTCGCCCCGATGTTGAAATCAAGGCTACCCTTCAACATCCCGACCTGGTTCGAGATAGCTTGCTGGTTCTGGGTGAGGTGCTGGCCAGCGATCTGCGTCGCCAAGCTAATGATCGGGCTGACTATCTGGCTTATTTGCTACGCAAAGGCAAGCGTGCCAACCAAGCAGTGTGGGAAGCACAAAAAGCCTTTCTGAGCGCCAAATATGGCGAAGCCACTCAGCAGGAAGCGCCGTTGGACCCCTTGTTCAGTGTCGGCGCGGACGGGATCGATATCGAAGTCTTCTCTCGCGATGAATCCACTTACGCGCGCCTGCATCTTAAAGCTGGGCATGCCTATCAAGCGGAGCATTTCACGGCAGGCACTTCGCATCTGAGCTTCACTCCCGCGTTGTTGGAAGCGCTGCGCGGCATCCGCTCGCATCGACCTACGACCCTGCATGGCCATCTTTCGACTTCGGGGGACGCCAAAGCCGTCCGCGTGCCCTATCGCTGGCTACGGGCCTTCGGGCAGGTGCAGGCGGCTTCGACTTTGCCCGCCACACGAGTTCATCTCGCTCCTGTCGATCTCTACAACGTGCTGCTGAGCCTGCGGCTACGCAAGGCCAAGACCGCACCGCGCGCCTTGCGTTACGAACTAGTTCCGGGCCAAGTACCGCGATTGGTGCTGGAACCCTGGGAGCAGGTTTTGAGCGCCAGCGCATCGCCCTACCCAGGCCAGCTACCGCGGGTGGTACGCACCTGGGGTCGCGAGCGATTAAGCCTGCTTGGTCGGTTACTCCCCCATACCAAGGCCGTAGATGTTTATCTGCTGGGCGCCGGTTTACCGGTTTTCTACGTCTTGGATCTGGAATCCGCCAGTCTGACCCTAGCCTTGAGCGGCTGGACCGACAGTGGCTGGGCCGGTATCGCCACCTTCGACCTGCTCGCGCCCAGTGGCGGTGAAGACGAAGTGCTGGCCAAGCGCATCGTCAAACAGCTTGCCGAACATCCACAAACCCTGGACGCTCTGAGCGAGACCCTACGTCAACCACGCCAGACCCTTCGTCCTATGCTGTTACAGGAATTGCTCAAAGGAACCTTGGTTCACGACATCGCTAGCGGTCTGTTTCAGTACCGGCCATTGATGACGCAACCCTTGGAACTGGATCAGTTACGTTACCGCGATGCCCGCGAGGAACAGGCACACCGACTGCTAGCGACCAAGGATCAGGTCCAACTGACCCGCATCCACGATCTTGGCCTAGACGGCACCGCCATCGATGGCGAAGTACAGGATCAGCAAGCGCATCGCCACTACCAAACCTCGTTCACTTTGGATCGCGAAGGCCGTACTATCAAAGCCAGTTGCAGCTGTCACGAATTTCGTCGCTCTGGCCTCAAACAGGGCCCCTGCCCGCATATGATCGCACTACGGTTGCGCTATGCGCGTGAACAGGCCGCACTGGAACAGGCGCGAGAAACTACCGAGGGTCGGCGGCTGATTCGCGCTGAAACCCGCACCCTGAGCCGCCGCCAGGGTGAAACCGTGTTGAGTTATCGGATTTCATTGGATGAGCGCCAAGTATTGCTGCGCTGGGGCCACGATCCTCAGGCGCTTCGCCAGCAACGCTTGCTGTTCAACCACGCCGAGGAAGCCCGCGATGCCTATTTCGCCCGGCTTGAGCGTTTGGCGAAACAAGGCTTCATCGACGCCAGTGGGGCATGATGCATGCATAGCCCGATTATTGGACACTTGACTCATAACAACTTTTGACAAGGGAGCGAAAAGTCCGTAGCGTAAGGATTGCTGGAGCGTGAGGCGTTCCTCCATTAGCCGTTTGGGCGGTGTTGCGCCGTCCGGGAATTCCAACGCCACACACACCACAAGGTAGGCTGTTCTTGGCCCGCTTCGCCAGTAACCGGTCCTAGTTGTTGGCGGAGCTGGGCCAACCACGCCACCGCGGTTTCCGCCAACAACTAGGACCGGTTACTGGCGGCGGGCCGGTGAGCCTACCGTGTCCCTTGTGAGAAGTAGCGGTTTGCGTCTCACGCTCCAGCAATCCTTATGCTCGGTCTGGAAAACGACATGAGCGAAACACCCCCCACCTGGGAAGAAATCGCCCAAGTCGGCGACATCGAACGTTGGGTCGTCGCCCGGCTACAACAGCTAGGTTTACTGGACGAAGCCACCGATCCCGCCAAACTGAGCGGTTCCGC
>JACSSB010000314.1 GCA_014879435.1 Phycisphaerales bacterium | reverse complement strand
TGCGCAGGTCTTGATGTTCAGATTGAAGGTGCGATCGACAAACTTAAAATGACGAACGCCGCGTTGATACAGCGTTTGCAGTTCGGCCAGAAACGGTTCCAATGGAAACGGCCATGAGGTCTTGTCCAACGCAGATAAGCAGAACTCGCACTTGAACGGACAGCCACGCGAGGCTTCGACATAGATCAATCGGCGGGCGATATCCTCATCGTTATAGAGCCGATACGGCAATTGCAGGCGATCCAGCGGTGGTGAATCGGCGATGATGAGCTTTTCGGTCGGTGGGTTCCCAGCGCTGATTTCCCGGAACAGACGAGCAAAGGCCAAGTCTCCCGGTCCAGTGATGAGATAGTCGGCCAGTTCGACGATCGGTTGCCGATCCCATTCATGACTGACCTCTGGACCGCCGAGCACCACGATCAATTCCGGTCGCACCCGTTTCAGTAAAGCCACCACCTGAGTGGTTTCCACCACGTTCCAAATATAAACGCCAAAGCCGATCAGGCGCGGTTGTTCAGCCAGCAGCGCCTCGGCGATGTCCAGCGGCCGTTGGCTAATGATGAATTCGCGGATCGCGGCATCTGCTTGTAGCTCGCCTAGATTGGCCAGCAGATAGCGTAGTCCAAGCGAAGCATGGAAGTAGCGAGCGTTTAGGGTTGAGAGCAGGATAGCGGGCATGTGTAATTGTTGGGTAGTGTTGGGTTGATTCTGGTTCGTGTTGGTGGACAAGAGTGGATTATAATTGTGTCGTTATCGTCAATTTGCTACGGGAAAACGGGTACTGCCATGAGTCAATCCCTTGCCGAACTGCGTCGAGATTATGCTTTGGGAACCTTGACCGAGACCGATGTTGATCTCGATCCGATCCGGCAGTTTCAAAATTGGCTGCAAGAAGCCGTTGCTGCACAACTACCCGAGCCTAATGCCATGACACTGGCGACCGCTGATCGAGCTGGACGCCCCTACGCACGCATAGTGCTGCTGAAGGAGTGTGATGCCGACGGTTTCGTATTTTTCACCCACTATCGCAGCGATAAGGGTCTGCAGATTGCTGAGAATCCTCACGTTGCCCTGGTATTTCTTTGGTTGGAGTTGGAACGGCAAGTGCGGATTGAGGGAGTGATCGCTCAGATACCCCCCGCCGAATCGGAAGCCTATTTCCGTAGTCGGCCTCGTGAGAGCCGCTTGGGTGCGTTGGCGTCGCAACAAAGCCAAGTCGTGGCCAACCGTGAAGTTCTGGACCAGCGTTTTGAGCAGTTGGTCACCCGATATCCGGACGACAATATCCCGATGCCCCAACATTGGGGTGGTTATCGGGTCAAACCGAACCTGTTGGAGTTTTGGCAGGGTCGTCATGGCCGCATACACGACCGGTTGCGCTATCGCATGCAGCAGGAAGGTGAGTGGTTGCTGGAGCGCTTAGAACCCTGAAATTCTGTTAGCGCCATGTCGCGCCGAATCATTGCTAGATCGATATTCCTGGCTAGAGTGGCGTAGCCACAAAAATGATGTGTGTATAGTGCAGCGGTGGGTAAGGATAAGAATTGATGACGCGATTGGCGTGTGTGCTAGGGTTCGTTGTGGCAATTTTTGGTCACGTAGGGGTTGCGCGATCAGGCGTAGCCGGTATAATGTAACCATCGCCAAGTTCATGCCACTATTAGAATTAATGGCGGTTTTCCCGTATGATTACTTTGTGTTGTCGGGGTTCTGGCGCTTAGTGAAATCCAGAGAAAACGTAATAAGATGACCGGGTACTAGTACCTGACCAAAAACCACCAGAGGAAGATGCGCGATGGATTTGGAAGGTCTCAATAGGCTTACTATCTCTCGCTAATTCTAGGATTTCTGAATAAGCGTTTTCAGACCCCGTGTCGACATAACGACCGGTCCCCTACGGGATCGGTCTTCTTCATTTCAGGATTGTCATAAGCTTGAACCTTGCGTTTTGTGTTCTTGGAAGTTGATAAGACCGCTTGCTAGGTTTGAGCTATAAAGACTCTGGCTTGCGTAAATCTATCTGTGGTGTGAACAGTGTTCGCGGGCAGTGGCTTTTACTGAAAACTCACACAACGATATATTCTGCCTTGCTCAGGCTGTCAGCTCTAGGCGTTCGGCTAGGTAATTCTCGCAACCTTTTAGTGTCGATAATTTGGGATAGTCGAAGTCAAAGATGGTCACGTTGACTTCCTTTTCTAAGTTCATCATCAGGCGCAGGAAGTCAATCGAGTCCAATTCGAGTTGGTCATGGAAGCTGATATCAGGGTTAATTGCTTGGGCGTCAGTATTAGGAATGACATCACCAAGAACGCGAAGGACGGTTTCGCGAATTTGCTCTTTGTTCATGGCGTTCATTGAGTTTTCCTCATCGCGTGTGAACTAGGTCAACCCACTTTGTGGGTATTGCGCAACAATATGTTGCACCGCAGCATCAGTGTCGCATTGATCATCGAAAAAGTCAAACTGCTTTCGGGGTTGCGGCTCTCTTGCTTGAGTAAAATATAAGCAATGACCATACCAATGATCAGAATCTGCCAAGATCAGGGTTCTTGTTCTTCTTGGTTTTCCAAGGTGGAGAGATCGCCAAGCGATTGTCCCAATTCTTGAGCACGCAGTAAGCGGCGCATGATTTTGCCGCTACGGGTTTTGGGAAGATCGCTCATAAATTCCAGCTCGCGCGGTGCGACTGTCGGTCCTAGGCGAGTACGGGCAAAACTGAGCAATTCCCGACGCAGTGCGTCGCTGGGTGCATAGCCCGATTTGAGCGCTACAAACACCTTGACGATTTGACCAGCAAACTCATCGGGTTTACCGATCATGCCGGTTTCGGCCACCGCTGGGTGTTCCATAAGCACATTTTCTACTTCAAATGGGCCGATGAGGTGGCCGGAGGTCTTGATGACATCATCGATCCGGCCCAGGAACCAAAAATAACCATCGCTATCCCGAGTGGCCAGATCACCGCTCAGATACCAATCGGCAGCAAAACATTGTCGGTAGTGCGCTTCGTCTTCCAGGTAGTCACGGAACATGGAGGGCCAGCCAACCCGTAGAGCCAGTTCACCCTCTTCGCCCGGCTCCAGTAGATCCACGCCACCCTCTGGTCGTCGCCGGACGATAGCGGCCTCGATACCCGGTAGCGGTCGGCCCATGGAGCCAGGGTGGATATCCTGACTGCGGGTATTGGCGATCATGATCGCTCCGGTTTCGGTCTGCCACCAAGTATCATGAAAGGGGCGACCCAAGGCTTCTAGGCCCCAAAATACAGCTTCCGGGTTCAACGGTTCGCCAACGCTGGCCATAAATCGTAATGCGCTCAGATCATATCCGCGTGCGGTATCGATACCGGCCTTCATCAGCATACGGATCGCGGTCGGAGCGGTGTACCAGACATTGACCTTTTCTTGTTCAAGAATGCTGTACCAGCGACGAGCGTTGAATTCGGCTTCATCGACCACCAAGGTCACACCGTTGACTAACGGAGCGATGATGCCGTAGGACACGCCGGTCACCCAGCCGGGATCGGCGGTACACCAATAGATGTCTCCAGGTCGCAAATCCAGCGCCCAACGACCAGTCAGGCGATGAGCGGTTACGGCATCGTGAACATGCACCGCGCCTTTGGGGGTGCCGGTGGTGCCGCTGGTGAAATGCAGTAGTGCCCGGTCTTCGGGCAGAGTAGTCGGTGGGGGGCGTTGGCTCGATTCCGCCTCCAGAAGTGCGCGTAAGGAATGCGTGCCGTCTCCGTCACTGCTATCGACCAGCAGCACATGTTCCAGATCCGGCAGTTGCGCCCGCTGTGGCTGGATCTTGCGCTGGTACAGTGCGGAAGTTGTCACCAGCAGTCGCGCTCGGCTCTTAACGAGGCGTGTCCGTAGCGGTTCCGGGCCGAAAGCGGAAAAGAGAGGGCAAAATATCGCACCCGCTTTCAAGGTTCCCAACGCGCTTATGTGCAATTCAGGGATACGTCCGGTCAGCACGCAAATCCGATCACCTTTGTCGATCCCGAGTCGCTCCAACAGATTGGCAAAGCGATCACTCAGACTGGCTAATTCAGCATAGCTATACTCCCGCCTTTCGCCGTTTTTACCTAGCCAACGCAATGCGATAGTCTCACCCAGACCATTTTGAACCTGACGATCCACTGCCTCGTAAGCGATATTCAGGCCGCCCTCTGGCAATCCCGCCAGCTCGGTACGCGCGGTCTCCCAGGAAAAAGGGGTACGCATCGCCTCTTCGTCGATCAGGTTCGGTGTCGATTCGCTAGGTAGCGGCTGTTTGTGTATCGTCGTCCAGGCCATATCGATTGTCTCCATGGGATGATCGGATTCGGATCATATCCAACTGGTGAGGAAGCGGATGAGTTCGATGAAGTGCTCCTACCTTGAAAAGACCCATATCAGCGGAATTCACGTTACCATACCCGCGTTTTGGCTTTGGCCCATCGATTTATCTCCGGTGGCGACTTTCGTATGAGAGGCATTCATGACCATTCGCAATCTTGAATATCTGTTCAAACCCCGCTCTATCGCCATCATTGGTCGAGGTAGGCAGGCGGGTGGTTCCGATGCCATCGTAGAATTCAATCTGATCGAAGGCGGGTTTGAGGGGCCGGTCATGCCAGTCAACCCGGATCAGCGCGCCGTCTCTGGCGTATTGGCCTATCGAGATATCAGTAGCCTACCACTGGCCCCCGACTTAGCCATTCTGACCACGCCGCTCGAAGAAGCTCCAAATTTGATCACGCAACTAGGCGCGGGGGGAACCAAGGCGGCGTTGCTGCTCAGTCGGGATATCTTGCAAGATCATCGAGGCAGCAAGACAACGTCGCCCGATCCAGGCCTATCCCCGCGGTATACCGACGAAGGTGAAAGCCTGAAGCAGAAGATATTGGTTGCTGCCAAGCCGCATCTGCTGCGGGTTATGGGCCCGGATCATTTGGGTTATATAGTCCCGTCGGCCCATGTCAACGCCAGTCTGAGCGTTGGTCAGCCCTTGCCGGGGCATATTGCCCTGCTCTGTCAGTCCGCTGCGGTGATGCGTAGTCTGCTCGATTGGGCCACTAGCCGGGATATCGGTTTTTCGCATGTGATCTCGGTGGGGATGCGCTGGGATGTGGATTTTGGCGATTTGCTGGATTATCTGCTGCGAGACCCGCATACCCACGCCATTCTGATGTACATGGAAAATACGCGTAATCGGCGCAAGTTCGTCTCTGCCGCCCGTGCCGCCGCTCGGGTCAAGCCGGTGATCGTGCTCAAGCCGCGTGATTTTCGAGCCGGGCTAGTCGAGGATGCTGTATACGACGCGGTATTTCGGCGGGCGGGTATCCTGCGAGTGGATAATATCGAGCAGTTATTCAGTGCCGCCGAAACACTCGCCACTGCCAAGCCGGTCTACAGTGACCGCCTCACCATTGTCAGCAATAGTTATAGTCTGGCGCTGATGACCAGTGATGTCCTGCAGCGTCAGGGAGGTCGTCTGGCTCGGATCAGCAAGGAGACCTGCGAGCAGGTGGCGCGTGCTTGTCGGCCCGACCATTTGATCGAAAATCCGATCGATCTGGGCGATCTAGCGAGTGCCAGGGAGTACGGTAAGGCACTGGAATTATTATCTAAGGAGCCAGGTACCGACGGAGTGTTGGTGGTGCATGCGCCCTCATCAATGGAGCGGTCGATAGAAAGCGCAAAGGCGGTGGTAGAACACGCGAGGGGTCGGCGACTGATCATGACCTGCTGGATCGGTGAGTCATTGGCGCGTCCAGCGCGTGAAATCTTCAAAACCGCGCACGTGCCCACTTATGAATCGCCTGATGAAGCCGTGGAAGCCTTTATGCGTTTGGCTCAGTATCGGCACAGCCAAGAATTGCTGATGGAGACCCCGCGCTCGATTCCGGAGGAATTTACCCCCGATGTTGAGACCGCCCGGCGCATCATCCAGATTGCGCTAACGGCGGGCCGATCTCGGTTGAACGCCTATGAAACCGGCCAAATGCTAAGCGCCTACGAAATTCCGGTGGCACCGCTGCATTTTGCCGCCACGCCGGAAGCGGCCAGCGAAATAACCCAGGAATTGGGTGTTCCCGTGGCGCTCAAAATCCTATCACCCGATATTGTCAAGAAGACCGAAGTAGGCGGGGTAAGCTTCGGCCTGAGCAGTCCAGCGGAGGTGTTGAGGGCCGCTACGCACATGCTGGAGCGGATACGCGAACTCGCGCCCGAAGCGGTGATCGATGGCTTTGCAGTACAACCGATGCAATCCCGGCATGGTGCCTACGAATTGATGGCCGGGGTGCGCACCGGTCGTCGGTTTGGGCCGGTCATCTTCTTTGGTCATGGGGGTACCGAAGCTGATGTGATCGCCGATATTTCCTATGCATTGCCACCGCTGAACATGCAATTGGCGCGTGATTTGATGTCGCGTACCCGCGTCTATCGCCAACTCCGTAGTAATCGTGGCCGGCCGGTTGATCTCGATGCAATCGCGCTGACTCTGATCAAGATTGCCCAGATGGTGATCGATTTGGCTGAATTGGTCGAGATGGATATCAACCCGATTTGGGTGAGGAACGATGGCTTGTTGGTGCTGGACTCGAACGTATCGATTGAAGCGATTGATCCGGCTACCGTCAGTCAGCGCTTGGCGATCCTGCCTTATCCGAAGGAACTGGAAAAGCTCTATACCTTGCCCGATGGTCGCAAATTCCTGATGCGGCCGATCTTGCCCGAAGACGAACCGCAGCTTATCGATTTGGTGGCGCGGATGCCGGCCGAGGATGTGCGGATGCGTTTCTTTCAGCCAATCCGCGAGCTGTCGCACGATATGGCCGCTCGTCTGACCCAACTTGACTACAACCGGGAAATGGCAATCGCCATCACCGAACCGGGTGGGGTGCCGGGAAAAACCAAGATCTGGGGGGTGGTCCGTTGCAACGCAGACCCAAATTTGGAAAAAGCCGAGTACGCGATTTTGGTGGATCGAGCCATGACGGGGCTGGGTCTGGGGCCGATGCTGATGCGCACCATCATTGATTATGCCCGCAAAAGCGGAATCAAAGAATTGTATGGAGAAGTATTGCGGGAAAACGAACCGATGCTACGGCTCAACCGGGCGCTCAATTTCAAAGTGCAAGCCTCGATTGACGATCCTGGTGTCTTGCATGTGTCCTTGCCGCTGAATTGAATGGTGAATTCTGCCGAGTTCAGTGATTGGGATTGATTCGGACAGGTCACCTCATGCCCTCGGGTCCATGCGCCACAGTAAGCGGTGTCATTCTAGCCGGTGGCCGTGCCGAGCGGATGGGTGGCCATGACAAAGGACTGCTTCTGCTGGCGGGCGAGCCGCTGATCGCCCACGGTATCCGTCGGTTGCGGCCACAAGTTGCCGAATTATTGATCAGCGCTAACCGTCATCACGATCTCTATCGGGTTTATGGTTGCCGGGTCATCGCTGATGATCCCGATTGCCGCTTCCAAGGACCACTGGCGGGTCTGTTAGCGGCATTGCGTGCGTCCACAACGCCCTATCTGCTGACCGCACCTTGCGATTCTCCTTTATTAGCCGCGCATTATGCGCAACGCATGTTGGCGGCACTGGAACGGGAACAGGCCACGGTCAGCGTGGCGTATGGCGAAGGGTGTTGGCAACCGGTGTTCGCGTTGGTATCGGTGGCGCTACAGGACGATCTGGCTGCTTGGCTAGCGGCGGGTGAGGGGGGTGCGGGTCGCTGGCTACAGCGGCATCAGCCCGC
>JACSSB010000312.1 GCA_014879435.1 Phycisphaerales bacterium | reverse complement strand
GCTTCGATGGCGCTCCATAAGCGGCGGACATCGAAGATCTCACGGGCGGCGCCATAGGCACGGGCGATGGTCGGATAACTCTCGCCCGTCTCCTCCCACAAGCGGAAGGCGAAGCTGCTGCCCATGCGGTTTAGCATGCTGTTGGTGATATGGGTGGCGATGATCTCGCGGCGCAGTGGATGATTTCGCATCGCTTCGGCGAAGCGTGCTTGCAGCGGCTGAGGAAAATACATCAGCAACTCGTTTTGCAGATAAGCATCTTCCGGCACGTCGGAGTCCAACAACTCCTCGTACAGCGCAATCTTGCCGTAGGCTAGCAGCACTGCGATTTCCGGCGCTGTCAGGCCCTCGTGATTGGCTTCCCGTTCCGCTAGTTCCTCATCGCTGGGTAAGAATTCCAGGGCGCGATTCAACTTGCCGGCTTTTTCCAGCGAGCGTATGACCCGAATGTGGTCGCCCAGTGATTCCGCCGCGTGGGCAAGGGTCAGGCTAATCGCCTGGGGCTGCAGATAATTTTGTCGCAGCACCAGTTCCGCCACTTCATTGGTCATCTCGACCAACAACTGATTCCGCTGCTTTGTGGTCATGTCGCCGTTGGTCACGGCCTGATTAAGCAGAATCTTGATATTGACCTCGTGGTCCGAGCAATTGACACCCCCCGAGTTGTCGATAGCGTCGGTGAGTACCCGACCTCCGCGACGGGCGAATTCGACCCGGCCCAGTTGGGTCAGGCCCAGATTGCCGCCTTCGCCGACCACCTTGCAGCGCAATTCGTCGCCGTTGATGCGCACCGCATCATTGGCGCGGTCGCCAACCTCGGAGTCGTTTTCCCGCCGTGCCTTGACGTAAGTGCCGATGCCGCCATTCCATAACAAATCCACTGGCGCCTTCAGCAAGTGCCGAATCAATTCGTTGGGAGTCAGCCGCTCGGCGTGGATACCGAACACCGCACGCGCTTCTGCGCTGAGGGGCACCGATTTGGCGCTACGCGAAAAGACAGCGCCACCCGGCGACAATAAGGATTTGTCGTAATCATCCCAGGAGGAACGGGGTAGGGCGAACAGCCGTTCCCGCTCGCGGAGGCTAATTTCGGGGTCGGGATTTGGATCGATGAAAATATGTAAATGGTTAAAGGCAGCCAGCAATTTAACATGGCGCGACTGCAGCATGCCGTTACCGAACACATCGCCGGACATGTCGCCAATACCGACCACGCTGATGTCGTCGCGAGTCTGGATATCCTGACCCATTTCGCGGAAATGGCGCTTGATCGATTCCCAGGCGCCACGGGCGGTGATGCCCATTTTCTTGTGGTCGTAACCGACAGAACCGCCCGAAGCAAAAGCATCGCCAAGCCAGAAGCCATACTCGGCAGAAACACCATTGGCGATATCGGAAAAAGAGGCGGTGCCCTTATCCGCCGCAACCACCAGATAAGGATCATCACGGTCGTAGCGCACGACCTGAGTCGGGGCGACGATGCGGTCGGCGACCCGATTGTCGGTGATATCCAACATGCCGCGCATGAAGGTTTGGTAGCAGGCGATAGCTTCCTGCTGCAATGCTTCCCGTTGAGTGGGGGCTTGTTTGAGCACGAAGCCGCCCTTGGCTCCGACCGGCACGATGACCGCGTTTTTGACCACCTGTGCCTTCATCAACCCCAGTACTTCGGTGCGGAAATCCTCACGTCGATCCGACCAACGCAGACCGCCACGTGCTACCGCGCCACCGCGTAGATGCACCGCCTCCACCCGTGGCGAGTACACGAAGATCTCGAACATCGGACGCGGTAGCGGCAGATTGTCGATTCGAGTGGGGTCGAATTTGAAGGACAGATAGGTCTTGGGCTGGCCCTGTGGGTCGGTCTGGAAAAAATTAGTGCGCAGAGTAGCTTGGATGATGTTGAGGAAGCGCCGCAAAATCCGGTCTTCGTCAAGACTGCTGACCTTCTCCAGTGCCTCTTCGATAGTCACCTGGAGCGCAGTGGCGCGTTGCTCCGCGCCATCGCGGGCATCGGGCGCGAAACGGGCATGGAACAGATCCACTAGCATCCGAGCGATTGCTGGATGATCGCACAAGGTCCGTTCCATATACGCTTGGCTGAAGGGAATACGGGTTTGCAGCAAATAGCGGCAGTAAGCACGCAACATCGCCACATCACGCCAGGGCAACCGCGCCGCCAGCACCAGCCGGTTGAAGCCGTCATTTTCCGCCGCTCCAGTCCAGATGCGGGCAAAGGCCTCCTGGAAAATATCCTTGACCTGGGTGGCATCTACCTGAATGCCCGCATCCTCGCGCATGTTGAAATCCAGTACCCACAACCGAGCACCGTCGCGAGTGAGGATTTCATAGGGGCGTGCGGTCAGGACGCGCAGCCCCATCCGTTCCAACATCGGCAGCACGTCGGAGAGCGGAATGGGCTGCTCAGGGCCGAAGATCTTGAAGCGCAGGAGTCCTTCCGGGTCTTCCAATGGTCGATACAGCCGCATGTCCAGCGGGCAGGCATCGCCAATCCGCTCCAGTCGCAGAATATCGCTGACGGCGGTGCGTGCGGTGAAATCTTCTTTATAGGCGGTGGGAAAGGCTTGGCCGTAGCGCTGGAATAGAGTATTGCCACGTTCCTCGCCACATTGTTCCAGTAGGGCGCGCTGCAACTCTTCCTGCCAGGATTGCGTAATCTCGCGCAACTGGAGTTCCAGGTCCGGCAGGGAATATTCGGGAATCCCCTCGGGTTTGACGCGGATCGAAAACCACAATTGTGCCAAGACCGATTCGGTGAACTGGGTGCTGAAAGTGGAGGATTCACCGTTGAAGGCTTGCATCAGGATGTTTTGAATCCGTAGCCGCGATTCGGTGTTGTACTTTTCCCGATGGACATAAACCAGGCAGGAAACAAAGCGGCCGAACGGATCTTTACGAGCGAACAGGCGCAATCGCTGCCGTTCTTTGAGGTGGAGGATGCCGGTGGCGATATCGAGTAGTTCGTCGTCGGTGGCCTGAAACAGATCATCGCGGGGAAAAGTCTCCAAGGTATTCTGCAACGCCTTGCCCGCGTGGCCTTTGGGTGAAATACCGGAACGGGTTAGTACCCGCTCGATCTTGCCGCGCAACAGCGGAATTCGTCGCGGATTGGTGTTATAGGCTTGGGCGGTGAATAGACCCAGAATCAGTTGCTCACCCACGATCTGGCCGTCGGCGTTGAAGCGTTTGATGCCCAGATAATCCAGCGGTACAGGCCGGTGCACCGTGGAACGGGCACCCGCCTTGGCGACAATCAATGGTTTGGTGGTCTGGCTCAGTTCGAGCGGCAGCACGGCTAGATCGCGTGAGATAGCGCTGTCATCGCTGCGCAGCAGGCCGAGGCCGGAACGAGGTACAGCGCACAGCGTGTGTTGACCGTCCTGCTCCAGTAGCTCGTAATCACGATAACCCAGGAAGGTAAAATGCTCGTTTGCCACCCAATGCAGGAATTCCTGGATTTCACGGATCTCTGCGGGCGGTACGGACAGTTGGGCGGCTCCCAGATCGGTGACGATACGAGCCAGTCGTTCACGCATCAGCGGCCAATCCTCGACCGCAGCACGCACATCGCCCAAGACCCGCAGCAACCCCGTGCGCAGATCGGTCAACGATTGGGGATCGGTGAGTCGGTCCACCTCGAAATGCATGGTGGCCTCGCCCAGACCTTCCTTGGCCCCGTTGGGGAGAATTTCTTGGATATGGCCGTCGGCGTTGCGTGTCACCCGCAGGACCGGATGAATGATTTGATGCACCGTGAGGCCATGGCGATTGAGTTCCATCGTCATCGAATCCACCAGAAACGGCATATCGTCGGTGACGATTTCCACCACGGTGTGGGTACACTGCCAGCCGTGCTCCTCAAAGCTGGGATTGTAGACCCGGATGACCGGGATTCCTGGTTGTCGCTGGCGACTGAGATTCCAGTGGGATAGCGCTGCTCCGTAAAGGTCTTCTGGATCTCTTTCGAGCAAATCCTCGGCTGCGACCCAGGCGTAATACTGGCGGACGAAGGATTGAGTGATTGCCACCGTCGATTCGGGTAGGCGCTCGCGCAGTAATTCAGTGACGCGTTCGATCAATTGCGTTGCTTGATCAGTGAGTTTGCTCGTCATTCACCTTACCTCTTTCAATTGTTATGGTGACGGGATCGGTATGCTGCCGCTGAACGGGGTGTTTGCGGATGGCGGCAGGCGACTAGAGTGAATCGGGCTTCTCATCGTGGACCGAGATTGGATATCGTGATTCGATTGGACCGCATCCGATGCCTTTTAGACGGCCTTGGGGCCAAATTTTTCAAAGAGATTTTTCAATGGCCACTGGCGGTGACCGAAGTGGCATGAAGCGGCGCACACACGCTCGGCGCTCTAGATCAAAACAGGAGAAAAACAGATGACACATTCCGAGAGCATCGCCCACGCTGCAGAAGTTCTGGAGTTGTGGTTTGCGGAGGAGGTCAAACCCTTGTGGTTCGCATCCACACCGGAATTTGATGAGGCTTTGCGTACCCGGTTTTTGGCCACCTATCGAGCGGCGATGGACGGTCAACTGGAGGCTTGGGAAGAGACGCCGCAAGGCGTCTTGGCTTTGACAATCGTGCTGGATCAGTTCCCGCTGAACCTATTTCGCGCCAAGCCGGAGAGTTTTGCTACTGAAGCGGCGGCTCGGGCAGTGGCGGATCGGGCCATCGCGCGTGGTTTCGACCGGGAGATGAGCCCGGAACAGCGCGCATTTTTGTACTTACCGTTTATGCACAGCGAGACGCTGGCGGATCAGGAACGTTCGGTACAGCTTTTCCAGCAAGCCGGGCGAAAGGAGAGTCTCCATTTCGCCCATCATCATCACGATCTGATCCGCCGCTTTGGCCGCTTTCCGCATCGCAACGCGATCTTGGGGCGGGAGAGCACGCCCGAGGAGATCGCCTATCTAGCCTCGTCCGAGGCGTTTCTTGGTTAAAGCGCGCAGATTTCAGGCGGTCGGTGGGGTCTGGCTCAGCCAATAATCCAGGCCCTGCGCATTCAATTCAATATCCAATTGCAGCACGGCTCGCCATTGCTCAGAGGGGAGGGTCCAGCCTTGCCGTGCGGCCTCGGCCTCCATCAATTCCCATAATCCCGCCAGGATGCGTGCACCACGTTCTGGACCGGCATCTCGCTCGCGTTCGGCCACTGCCACGTGGGCGTCGATCAATCGGTGCAGATCGGCACCCAGCCGAGGGATGTCCCTAAGCTGTGAAAAATGGGTGAGATAGAGCGCCTCTGGTTGGTAGGCCATGATCCGATCCACCGATTGATGCATGACTTCGGGTTCAAATTGGGTCGGAGTGGTGGTGGGAATCAGCGAGGGCCGACCGTTTACATCCAGCTCGCGGTAAGACAGGCCGAAAATGTCGCCAGTGAATAGGCAGTGACCACGCGTATCTTGCAGGGTCAAATGGTGGCGGGCATGGCCGGGGGTGTCCAGACAGACCAGAGTTCGGCCACCGAGATCGAAGCTAAAGCCATCATCGGCAGAGAGGATGCGCTCGGCATCGACCGGAATCGGATCGCCGTACAGTCGATAAGCTTCCTCGGCGCCGTAAACTGCCTGCACGGCGGCGAACAGTTTGCTCGGGTCGGCCATGTGGCGTGCCCCGCGTGGATGTACGACCAGCCGCGCTTCAGGAAAGGCCCGCATCATGGCGCCAGCACCACCGGCGTGATCCAAATGCACATGAGTGAGAAAGACGTAGGCGACATCGGCCAGACTTAGGCCAAGCTGACGCAAGGCATCCAATGCATGCGGCAGGCTGGCGTTGCTGGCGGTATCCACCACCGCGACTTGGCCGTTTTCGACGATAAAATGGATGGCGGCGAGTTGAGGACGGACATAGCCGGAATCGAAGGCATAAATGCCGTGCGCGTAGCGTAGAAGATCAACCATGGGATTCCCGTTTTTAGCTTTCGTGTTTTTAGGTATTGTGAGTCTACACGGTTATCGCATCCCTCCCACCTACCTGTGCCACAAACGCTTCTTACCCGTGGAGGCCATCATGCGTTTTGAAGAACTCCCCTCGGAAACCCGCTATCAGGCCGAGCGAGCCGCCTGCCGTTTTCTGCTCCAACAGGGCTATGTGAGCTTGGACGAGGCTTGCAAGCGTTGGGTCTTACTCTGCCGGAATTGTGGCTGCGTATTCAGCAAGAGGCCGCTTTACCCGACAGCGACCCGCCAGTGTTCACGCCTTTCGTGTGAAGGCGTGAGATGGCTCCTAATCTACCCTTATAATTTGGCTAAGCATTGCTGGTCGCGAGTCACACCGAGCGAGCCTCTGTGAGAATCTTGGCCCGAAAGCTATTTGGCAATGCCTTTGGCCTTAGCACATCCACTGACACGCCCAACAATTTGCTGAGTTCATGACGAATAGCGCCAATGTCGAACAGGGTCGTGTCCGGCGTCGAGTCGATGAGGATGTCCAGATCGCTGCTGTCCGTGTCTTCGCTATGCAGGATAGAACCGAACACCCGAGCGTTACGAGCGTGATGAGACTCAACTACCCGCTGGATGGCGGTACGGTTTGAGGTCAAAGCTTCGGGAGGTTTCATCAGATTCATGATAGATAGTCAGTTGCTGGTATGACCACCATAATATGTATTCCTATTCATACTTTTTTGGAGTACGACAATGCGCATCGGCGAACGTGGACAAGTCACTATTCCTCAAGAACTGCGTGAGCGGTATGGGCTGCTGCCCAACACGGAGATCCAGTTTGTACCGGATGAAACCGGCCTACGACTCGTTGTGAGTCCCACCTCCAGAGCGGCAGAGATTGACGCTCTGTATGGGCGTAAGCGGTTCGACCGTGGCACCGATGAACTGATGGCTCTCCTGCGGGAATGAAGACCTACTTGGTTGATACCAATATCCTTCTCGATGTGATTGGAGCCGATGCGCAGTTTGGCCCTGCCTCCAAGGCTTGCTTAGCGCGCTGTGCAGGTGCTGGTGTACTGGCCATCAATGCGGTGATCTATGCAGAGGTGGGCGCGCTTGTTGAAACCATTGAGGCATTGGATGAGCTGCTGCCGAGGACACTATTTCGGCGCGACCCGTTACCTTGGGAAGCAGCTTACCTTGCCGGCCGAGCATTTCGCCGCTATCGGGAGCGCGGCGGTACGCGAACACGGGTGCTCGCTGACTTTTTGATTGGTGCGCATGCCGCGACGCAGGGGATGATCCTGATCACGCGTGATCGGGGTTACGCGACAGATTTTCAGGTCGTTATCGAAGATCCGGCGGAATCTGGAAAGGATGACAATACCGATCTGGATTAAGGACGGGGAGGTGGCCCTTGCTACGGAATCTGCCCAGGCGTAGCAGTATCGGCTCACCACCAGGGCCGAAGTTCAGCAAAATCTGATTCAGCCCCGTGGTTTCTGCGGCGGCGGCGGCCAGATTTTCCACCGAGCCTTGGTGCTGGGCACCATCGCGATAATAACGTGCTGCCGCGCCACCAAGTTGATCCAAACAAGTGATGGCTAATCCAGCATCCACTGTTAGTGCGGGATAGGCGACGGCATCGCTCAAATCGGTACGGATGGCCTGTCCCAATGCATCCAGATCCAAATCAGCGAAACGCAAGGCGCCTTGATAATCGTTGGGGATGTTGGTGGCATCGATGATCCCCGGATAGGGTTGCGCGGGCAGTTCGCGTGGTAGCGGGCCAGCGCCGTGCCGAGTCAGATAGGCGCGGGTGACGTAGTACA
>JACSSB010000311.1 GCA_014879435.1 Phycisphaerales bacterium | reverse complement strand
TGATGCGAGCGCCCTACCCGTCCGCGCAATTGGTGCAGTTGGGCCAGACCCAGTTTGTCGGCACGGTTGATGATGATGGTGTTGGCGCTGGGCACGTCGATGCCCGATTCGATAATGGTGGTGCACACCAGCAGGTTGCAGCGTCGATGATAGAAATCCAGCATCACCTGCTCCAGTTCCCGCTCACGCATCTGACCGTGGGCGACTGCGATCCGAGCAGTGGGCGCCAGTGTTGCCAGTTGAGCCGCCATCCGCTGGATAGTCTCTACCTCGTTGTGCAGAAAATAGATTTGTCCGCCGCGTTTCAACTCGCGCTGACAGGCTTCCTGAATCGTGGCAGGGTTCCACTCGCCGACGAAGGTCTTGACCGCCAACCGTCCGGCCGGTGGAGTGGCGATGATCGATAATTCACGCAAACCGGCCAACGCCATGTTCAGGGTACGCGGAATCGGGGTAGCGGTCAGAGTCAATATATCCACCTCGCTGCGCAGCGCCTTCAGTCGCTCCTTCTGCCGCACCCCGAAACGATGTTCTTCGTCGATGATCACCAAGCCCAGGCGCTTGAATTTCACCGTATCCTGCAACAGTTTGTGGGTGCCGATCAGAATATCCACTCCACCATCGGCTAGCGCTTTGAGCGTTTCAGCCTGCTGTTTGGACGAACGAAAGCGCGACAGTAATTCGATACGCACCGGCCAGTCGGCAAAGCGGTCGAGAAAGTTTTGATGGTGTTGCTGAGCCAGCAGCGTCGTCGGCGTCAACACCACGACTTGTCGGTCATCCTGCACCGCCACGAAAGCGGCGCGCATCGCCACTTCGGTTTTACCGAAACCAACGTCGCCGCAGACCACCCGATCCATGGGCCTACCCGAACGCAGATCAGCGATCACTGCTTCAATAGCGACCTGCTGATCAGCAGTTTCCTCAAACGGAAAAGTGGCGGCAAAAGCGGCGTAATCGGCCTCGGGCAGGGCGAAGGCATGGCCGGGCCGAGCCTCGCGACGAGCGTAGAGATCCAGCAATTCCGCTGCTGCGTCGTTGACTTGCTCGGCGGCCTTGCGGCGGGCTTTTTCCCATTGACCGCTGCCCAATCGGTGCAGCGGCGCATGCTCTGGCGCAGCACCGGTATAGCGGCTGAGGAGATGCAGGGACGCCACCGGCACGTACAAACGATCACCACCGGCATATTCCACCACCACGAATTCGCCATCGATATCCGCCACTTCCAAGCGTTCCAGCCCGGCGTAACGCCCAATCCCATGCTCCTCGTGCACCACCGGCGCACCAAGGCTGAGATCGGTGAGATTGCGAACGATGGTTTCTGGGTCACGACTCGGGCCGCGTCGGCGTCGCTGGCGCACCCACTCGCCGTATAACTGCGGTTCGGCGATCACCGCCAGCGGTGGATCGGTCAACAACAAACCCTGCTCTAGCGGAGCTACCGCTAAGGCCAGTCGCAGATCTTCCCGCGCCAGAAATTCCTGCCACCCTTCACAGACTGTTGGTCGCAATCCGTAGTCGCGCAGGGTATTCAACAGCACCTCACGCCGACCGGCCGATTCAGCGGCCACCAGTACCCGGCCCGGAAATTTTTCCAGGAAGCCTTGCAAAGCGGCAGCAGGTTGCGGGGCACGTGGCTCAAATGGCAATGCCGGTGGCGGTTTGGTCGGGTAATTCACCCCGCTATCTCCCGCTGCCTGTGCTGCCTGCAGTTCGATGCGGGGGCGACGCCCCAATGCGCCTTCCACCTGAGTGGCGTCTAAAAACAGTGACGGGGGTGGCAATAGTGGCCGCTCCAAATCGTGGCGGCGCTGTTCGTAGCGCTCCATGAGTTGCTCTTGAAACGCCACCAGTGCCCGATCCGTCCCCTCCAGCCGCATTGTCAGAGTATTCTCTGGCAGATAATCGAAGAGCGTGGCGGTCTGCTCGAAAAACAGCGGCAGGTAATACTCGATTCCTCCCGGTGCGTGACCGGCGCTCACCTCGCGATAGATCGTGCCGCGCTGCGGGTCACCCTCAAATTGGCGGCGGTAGGCTTGGCGAAAACGGGTAATCGCCTCCCGGTCCATGGGAAATTCGCGTGCTGGCAGCAATTCGATGTGTTCGACTTTGGCAACTGACAGTTGGGTATCCGGGTCAAAATCACGGATGCTTTCCACCTCATCGTCGAACAGCTCGATGCGATAAGGGCGCTCGCCACCCATCGGAAACAGATCGAGAATCGAGCCGCGTACCGCAAACTCGCCATGCTCGACCACCTGTGACACGCAGAGGTAACCCGCCGCTTCTAGGCGCTGACGGAAATTCTCCAGCTCCAGGCGTTCACCAACCCGAAGCAGCAGTACGTAGCCGTCCAGGTAGCCGCGTGGGGCCAAACGCTGGGTCAGGGTCGCTACCGGCACCACCAGCACACCGCGTCGCCGTTGCGGCAAACGATACAGCGTCGCCAAGCGCTGCGACACGATGTCCTGATGCGGCGAAAACAGATCGTAGGGCAAGGTTTCCCAGTCCGGGAAGGCGAGGATATCGAGTTCCCCACCACCGAATACCCGCAGTTCGTTTTCCAGCCGTAGAGCGGTCTGGCCATCCGGGGCAATGGCCAGTATCAGACCACGATAACGCGCAGCGGCGGCGGCGATCAGTAAAGCCGGGCTGGCGCCATACAACTGCCCCCAGTGCAGGGGCTGACGCGCATTGGCCGTTAAAACCGGTGATAAAGGCGAAGTGATGGAAGAGGTTCGAGCGGTATCCGACATGAATGCAGGCGTTAGATAAAGAGTGATTGGGGGGCGAATTCTATCACCCGCAACTGTGCCGGGCGGGTGTCAGTACAATGAGAATTTGACACAACTACTGTGAGCTATCGACGATATGTTGAATTGTTGAGCCGAAAGGAGAGGCATCGTGCATGTTTTTGGTCTTCAGGAACACCAAACAACCGTGAAAACTATGCTAGATACCCGCTGTGTTGTCATTCGGATTCTCAGCCAGCTTCGCTTCTCCGTGATTAGTCTGCTGCTGATGTGGGCCTTATGCGCGGATGGGGTTGCGGCCGATATCCTGCGCTCATTGACGCAAGAGGCTTTCAAGCATTCCCAGATGCCGTGGAAACCACAAACACCCACACCGCTGACGGAGTTCGATTCTCCCGAAAACGATGGTTCACTGGGACTCGATTTTGTCGAATACACCAAGATGAACAGTGCGCCCTTTTACGACGATGGCACCTGGTGGGTACGGGCCAACCCACGCGGTAATTCCGAGAAAGATCCGCTCGATCTGCGGCTCTCTCAGCCCGAAACAGGAAGTCAGGCCCCCGTTGTCTACCATATAGACGACTTCAACTACCGCCATCCCGGCATTCAGCCGCCACTACCGCAAGCCATTCCCGCTGCTGCCCGTTATCTCAGCGCGATCGATATCGGCTTCCACCAGCGTGATGTGAAACGTTGGCCACAGATTCTTCACCTAGGTGGCAACGGCTACGGCCGATTGACCGGCTTTCCACCACTGGGATTTGGCACCTCGTTTCGCTTCGGGGTGCATAAGGCCGGCGAACCGGACGAGGATTTCGTCAAGCTTCGCAAGTTGTATCTGATGAAATTGAATGACCAAGCGTTCCGCTTGTTGGGCTTGGTGGAATGTGAAGCATTCGCGGCAGCGTTTACGGCAACCCTGCAACCGGGCGAAACCAGTAGCCTGCGGGTAGCTATGAAAATTTTCCTGCGCTTCCCACTACGGCTAGCCAACAAGCCGAGTGTAGGTCCGCTGGGCCTGAGTTCGATGTTCTGGAAAGATGAAAGCGCGACACCAAACGTACCGACCGATGAAGCACATGATGCTGACCGCTTTGTTAGCTGGTCTGCGGAAGGTGTTGAGCGATGGCAGACACTCGCCATTCCAAACAACCCAATTGCGCCACCACTAGAGACCAATTTTGGCCCAGTGACCGATTTCGCCCTGATCCAATCGGACCGAAACGCTGGTCATTACCGCCGCTACGACGCGGTCGAATACGCCAATCGGGCATCACTACTGGTTTCGGACATTGAGAGCAGTTTGCCCTACACCGTGGGACTGTGGCAGTCCTATACCACTTACGAAGGTGCCGACAACATCGCGGTGTTTGTGCGCTTCGACCAGGACGCGCCCCTGCCTGCTTCAATAAAGGATGGGATCACTTTTTCCTACACCTTGACTGCCTACCGCTGAAATCACGACAGGATTTAGTGGCGCGTGCCGCTGGTTGGATGGCGAATGGGACCGCGTGCCAGCAAGACCACGAACTCCTCGGCTGGCAGCGGAGGGCTAAAATAATAGCCTTGCACCTGATCACAATTTTGCTCGCGCAGGAAGTTCAGTTCAGCCTCGGCTTCCACCCCTTCGGCTACGGTGATCAGCTTCAAACTGTGCGCCATCTGAATGATGGCGTGGACGATGGCCGCACTATCGGCGTTATGGGGTAGGCCGCGCACGAAGGATCGATCAATCTTTAAGGTATGCACCGCCAGTTTTTGCAGATAACTCAAGCAGGAATAACCCGTACCGAAATCGTCGATCGATAGCTTAAGTCCCATCGCACGCAGTTGCTGAACGGTTTTTAGCGTGCTATCCACATCCTGAATCAGGATGGATTCGGTCAGTTCAAGCTCCAGACGATCTGGAGACAGACCACTTTCGTCCAAAGCTTGGGTGACGGTCTCCACCAAACTGGAACGCTGCATTTGTAGGCCAGAAAGGTTAACCGCCACAGTGATATGCGGTAGCTCAGACTGCTGCCAGTGGCGGGCCTGACGGCACGCTTCTCGTAGTACCCATTCGCCAATCGGCACGATCAAGCCACTATCCTCGGCGACGGGAATAAAATGGTTAGGCGGAATCAATCCCTTTTGTGGATGCCGCCAACGCAGCAGCGCCTCGGCACCCACGATGCGATGATTCACCAATTCGATTTGTGGTTGGTAGTGCAACAGGAACTCGCCTCGCTCCAGCGCCAAGCGCAGACCGGTTTCCAGTTGCAGGCGTTCGAGCGTATTGACGTTCATCCCGCTGGCAAAAAAACGATGGGTGTTGCCACCGTTATTTTTAGCGTAACGCAAGGCGGTGCCCGCTTTTTTCAGCAGAGTATCGCCATCCTGACCGTGATCGGGGTAAAGGCTAATGCCTACGCTGGCGGTGACATTGAGACTGTGGCCATCGACCACCCAGGATTCGTTGCGCAAGCAATTCAGCAGATTGTTCGCCACCCGCTCGGCGCCATCCCGATTCGTTTCCGGCAACAGCACGAGAAATTCATCGCTCCCCTGGCGACTGACGGTATCGGTTTCGCGCAATTTCCGGTGCAAGCGTAGAGCGACCTGCTGTAACAATTGATCGCCCAGATCATGGCCAAGAGAATCATTGATCAATTTAAAACGATCGATATCGAGCGCCAGTAATGACACAGCGGACCGGTTATGTTCCGCCAGCGACAGGGCGCGTATCAGTCGATCATGCAGCAGTAACCGGTTTGGCAGCGCGGTCAGTGGGTCGTGATGCGCGAGAAAATCGATCTGATCGGCGCTGGCTTTCCGCTCACTCAGGTCGCTAAAGATACCCATGTAGTGCGTCAACTGCCCTTGAGGATCGTAAACCGCACTGATGCCCAGCCATTCTGGATAAATTTCACCGTTCTTGTGGCGGTTCCAGATTTCTCCTTGCCAGTGGCCCACCGTGACTACGCTGTGCCACATCTCCTGATAAAAATTGCGGTCGTGCCGACCCGAAGCCAACATCTGCGGAGTCCGACCCATGACCTCGTCGGCACTGTAGCCGGTGATGTCGCAGAACGCACGATTCACCGACAAGATGTGGGTCTGCGGGTCGGTGACGATGATCGCTTCCCGACTGTTCTCGAACACTTGCGCGGCCAGCCGCAGATCGGCTTCGGTTTGTTTACGGTCAGTGATGTCACGACCGCTGATGACTGCACCGATCACTTGGCCAGTGGTACCAAACAGTGGATTGCCAATCGCTTCCAACCAAAGGTAGTGACCATCGGCATGCTGGTAGCGAAACTCTACCTGGCTCACCTCACACCGAACCAACGACTTGTGAAAGACTGCCAACGCAATCTCAAGATCCTCGGGATGGACCCTGTCGGCAATCGTGCAACCTAGCAATATCTGTGGCTCGTAGCCCAGCACCGTCTTGAAGGAAGGGCTGGCGTACAAGATCGTGCCAGAGGTGTCGCTCTGCCAAACCAGATCGCGCATGTTGTCGCTAATGCGGCGGAAACGCTCTTCGCTTTCCTGCAACGCCGCTTCTGCTTTTTGCCGGGCGATGGCCTCACCGATATTGTTCGCGATGTTTTGCAAGATATTCTGCTCGGGCGTGCTCCAAACCCGCTCGTGATAGCAATCATCCAGGCCAACGAATCCCCAGAAATCACCACGTACATCGATGGGCACCACCAGAATCGTAATGATGCCTTGCGGCTCCAAGATGGCGCGTTCCGATTCGGGGAAATCTCGTATCAATCCGGAGATGGGCTGATGGGCGGCGAGTAATTGCCGCCAGCGGTCTAGGCCAGCTTCATCATAGGGTAGATTCTGGAGTTCTGGATTATCGATCTCAGCGTTGATGTTCTCGGCACACCATTCATGGCGCTGGCTCATCAACAATGCCCCAGTACGTGAGCATCGATGGTTCTTGAACAAATAGACCCGACTCACCCCAGTCGCCTGCCCCAGCGCAGCAAAACAGGTCGCTATCGCCAAGATCGGATCAGGATCTTTCAATAATCGGGATGCCGTCAGTGCCGCCACATCTAACAGGACATCACGCTGGGCGAGCGCAGCTTCGGCCTGCTTTCGCTCACTTAAATCGATATCCAGGTGATATATCTCTCGTTCGCTCTCACTAGTGGCCAACATCATATGGCTGGAGAACACCGGCACCAGAGAGCCGTCTTTACGCATCAGCTCCAATTCACGATCCGCAAGCGACCGATCTTCTCGAACCCAGCGGTCGAACTCTTCGATGAGTTGGGAGCGTATCGAGGGTGGGAAGATCAAATCTTCTAGCAATCGGCCCATGGCCTCATCCTGACGATAGCCGTACAGTCGTTCGCTGGCGGCGTTCCAGAAAATGACTCGGCGATCAAGATCGCAGCCTTGCACGGCAACGTTGGGGATTTTCTCCAACAGATGGCGAAACTTCGTTTCGTTGGCGTGCGCCATTGCCAGAGCGAAGGCTGTCCGTCGTGCGTTGCGCAAACCCCAGATCAGCAGCACCACCAGCAAGGCGCTCAAAAGTAAAATCAATTCGTATGGCTCGGAATATCTAATCAACGATGACAACCCCGCTAGCATCGCTAGCAGCATGACGGCTTGGATTAAAATTCCACGGCGAAATCCAGACGCTTGCATGGGGGCGATACCCCGCCTGACCTTAACAATGATTTTTACTCGATGGCTTAAAGCATAACCGAGATCAAGTACGAGATTCGCCCTTTATAGCCCGCTGTTGGGGAGGAACATCGACTCTCGATCTCACCAAAGCCTGAGCGGTGGATCGGCCCTGCTCTTTGGGCACCCAATCATTCAAAAAAATCCGTATCAACGCTGCTGACCACCCTTCCGAGAGGTGGAGCTTAGCGATAGGCTTTCGAGATCTGGGGTACGTTCAGAGGAGAGGATCAACTTGATTTGGTGCCGGGAGAGAGACTCGAACTCTCACGGTATCACTACCGGCGGATTTTGAGTCCGCTGCGTCTAC
>JACSSB010000310.1 GCA_014879435.1 Phycisphaerales bacterium | reverse complement strand
GAGGCCGGCTTTTTGGAGCGGGTGCCGAATGGGCGTTGGATTCCAACTTCCCGTTTCTTCGAGCGGCCATTGGCGGATGTGGCAGTACCGGCAGGTTTGCCGCTGGCAACCGTCGATAGTGGCGATGCGCAGTCGATTGATGCCTGGTTGGTGCGCCACCCAGCACGGACTGTATTAATTCCGGTGACCGGCGATTCGATGATCGAGGCTGGTATCCATTCCGGGGATGTGGCGGTGGTGGAGCGTGATACGCCAGCCCGGCCCGGCGATTTGGTTATCGCGGTGATCGATAACGAATTCACTTTGAAAACCCTGGCGGTGGAAGACGGCCAACTCGTACTAGTTCCTGCCAATGCCGCCTATGCGCCGCTTCACCCTGGTGAACGTTTGTCGATCTTCGGGGTGGTCGTCGGCCTAATTCGTCATTATCGGAGGTAATCCCTATGTTCGTGTCCGTGACCGCCCCCACTACCGTGCCTGTGCCGCTGCGGATTGATCCTTTACTGGCTCCCCGATTGAAAACGGAGAGCAGCGGATCACCCAAGGCGACTTTGACACCTACCCGCTTTTCCAGCGATGACGATGAGGAATCGCTTCCGAGCTTGGATCTCCATCTAATCCGCGAACCTGAGACTACTTTTTTCTTAAGGGCGACGAGTGATGATTGGGCCGAAGTTGGGATTCACAATGGCGATTTATTGGTGGTAGACCGAGCCACGCCAGCGACTACTGGTAGTCTAGTGGTGATGGCGATAGCAGATGGGGCTGGATGCTTGGCCCAAATAGATCGGGATGACCATGGCCGACGGATAGCGCGGCTGGCGGACCCGGATCATCCCGCTCTTCGGTTGAGCGACAGCCAGTCATCGGCCATTCGGGGCGTGGTCCGTTGGGTCATTCATCGGGCATGGCCAAGTAAAGTGCCATGTGATTGATTCGATCCACTACAATGCTGTCAGAATTATGGTCGTAGTTTTTAATGAGCCGAGTGAGTAGGAGCTGCGATGAAATTTGCCTACGAAGACCTCAGTGATGGCCAATTCGAGACGCTGATCGTTCTATTGTGCCAACGGTTACTTGGGGTTTCTGTACAGAGCTTTACGAAAGGGCCAGATGGGGGACGCGATGCCAAGTTTATGGGGACAGCGGAGCTACACCCGAGTAAGACAGCGCCGTGGGTCGGTATAACCATCGTCCAGGCCAAGCATACCAATGGCTATAACCGTAATTTCTCCGAGTCTGATTTCTTCAGCATGACGGCTGTGAACACTGTGCTGGGTAAGGAGATTCCGCGTATCAAAAAACTGCGCGAGGCCCAGCAGCTCGATCACTACATGCTGTTCGCCAATCGGCGTCTGGCGGGTAATGCCGAAACAGAGATACGTGATTACCTCGCATCTCAGTGCGGTATACCCGTTTCCTCGATCTACCTCTGCGGACTGGAACAACTGGAAATCTGGCTGAAGCGCTTTCCGGATGTTGCGCGGGAAGCGGGCCTCGATCTGGTTGATTCGCCATTGATCGTCAGCCCTGATGACCTAGCTGAAGTGGTACAAGCACTGGCCCGACAGAAAGACGGTGTGGTCGCATTGCTTGACGATCCTCCAACTGTGCGCGTGACCTACGAGCAGAAGAATGCACTCAACAACATGAGTGCCGATTACGCCAAGGCGCAACGGCGAAAATACCTGAAGGAAACCGCTCAAATTCAAGCTTTTCTGGCGGCGCCGGAAAATCTCGGCCTGCTGCACATGTATGAGTCGGTAGTCGATGAGTTTCAGCTCAAGATCATCGCCAAGCGCAAGGATTACCAGACTTTCGACGAGGTTATGGAGTATCTGGTGGACTTGTTGTTCAACCGCGATCCTGTCTTGCGGCAACACGCCCACAAGCGCTTGACGCGTGCCGTGCTGTTCTACATGTACTGGAACTGCGATATCGGGGAGGTGGGTGATGCTGCGGCCGACCAAGCACTCTCATCCTGATCGCACGGTCATCAATGTCTCGTTACTGTTGCTGACTCGTCTGAAAGTACGCCGCGTGGATGAGTACGACGCGCTGCGTAAATTTGCGAAGAAAAGCGTCGTCGGTGGCGATGTGCTGTTCCTTCCGGCGCTGAATTTCCTGTATCTCATGGGCCTGATCGAATATCGCCCCAAGACCGACGCTGTGGAGTATGTGGGGCCAAATGAAGCTATCTAGATTTTATTCCAACAAGCCAGACTTGTTTGAACCTGTGGAGTTCGTCCAGGGCTTGAACGTCGTTATAGCTGAAATCCGTTTGCCAGAAAACCGAAACAAGGACACCCATAATCTCGGCAAGACCACGCTTGGGCGCTTGCTCGACTTTGGCTTCCTCGCCAAGCGCGATCTCCAGTTCTTTCTTTTCAAGCATGTCGAACTATTCCAAGACTTCATCTTCTTCCTGGAAATCGAATTGGAAGATGCTTCGTTCTTGACGATCCGGCGCAGTGTGAAAGAAGCCAGCAAGATTAGCTTCAAGCGCCACGAAGCTGGGTATCAGGATCTGTCGGGGCTATCACTGACGAGGTGGGATCACCAGGACATACCCTTCGAACGCGCACGCGATCTGTTGGATGGATTGCTCGACTGGCGCGTGTTCAAGCCTTGGATATTCCGCAAAGGCTTGGGCTACTTGCTGCGCTCCCAGGACGATTTCCGTGATGTGTTTCATTTACGCAAGTTTATGGCTGCGCATTCGGACTGGAAGCCTTTCCTGGCCCATATTCTTGGTTTTGACGCGCAACTTATAGCTCAGCACTACGAGAAGAAAAAACAGTTCGAGGAGAAACAGTCCATCGCGCAGACTATCAAGAATGAGCTTGATGGATCTCTTGAGGACGTCAGCAAGATTGGAGGTATCCTGCTGCTAAAGCAGAAAGAGGCCGAAAAAAAGCAAAGGCTGCTCGATGCTTTCGACTTCCGCGCCCAGGACAAGGACAACACCAAGCAGTTGGTCGATGACATCAATGAGCGCATCGCGTCGCTCAATGCCGAACGCTACTCGCTCAACCAAAACAAGAAAAAGATTATCGCCTCACTGGAGGAGGACCAGATCCTCTTCAACCCTGACGAGGCGCAGCGCCTGTTCGAGGAGGTCGGCATCCTGTTCAAGGGACAGATCAAGAAGGATTTTCAGCAGTTGATTACCTTCAATCGAGCGATCACCGACGAGCGCCGTGGCTATCTGCAAGAAGAACGTGCAGAAATTGAAGCCGAACTTAAACGCATCAATGCAGAACTGAATACTCTGGGCAAGAAACGCTCGGAGATACTTTCGTTCCTGAGCGACACCGATGTCTTTGGCAAGTACAAGCAGGTCTCGGACGAGATGGTGACGCTGCGCGCCGATATCACTTCACTGGAGCGTCAACGCGGCTTTCTGCACCGCCTGCAAGAGCTGCGAACTGAGATTTGGGCGTTGACCGAAGAATGCAGACATTTGCAGACTCAGATTGAGGTGGATGCCCAGAAGCAAGATTCTGATCAGAACAGCCTGTTCTCGACAATCCGCGTTTTTTTCAGCGAGATTGTTGAAGAAGTGATTGATCGTAAGGCGCTGCTGAGTGTATCGCCGAACCAGGAAGGGCATCTAGAGTTCAGGGCAGGAATCCTCGACGAGTCAGGCAATGCAACCAGCGCCGACCTCGGGCATACGTATCGTAAGCTTCTATGCATCGCCTTCGACCTTGCCATCCTGCGTGCGCACCTAGACGACAAATTCCCACGCTTCGTCTATCACGATGGTGTGTTTGAGTCCCTGGATGATCGCAAGAAGGAGAATCTGCTGATGGTCATTCGCCAGTACGCTGACTTGGGCCTTCAGCCTATCATCACGCTGATCGACTCGGACCTACCTGCGCGGTCCGATGATGATGATGCCGTATTCAATGCCGAAGAGATCGTTGTGACCCTGCACGATGAGAGCGAGCAGGGGAGACTATTCAAAATGCGCACATGGTAAATTTGGTCTATTGAGCCAAGTTGAAAATGCGCAAAACAAGGTCAAGACCGTGGTTGCCAAGCTAGGTGGTTCAAATAGGCCAGACGAGCTGCTTCGTCTGGCAATGCCTCATACAGTATGGCGGCAAAGCATGGATCGGTTTCCAGATCGTGCAGGAGTAATCGGGCCCGTGCCGCTCGTGGGATTCGAGTGAGAGGGTCCGCCCGATCCGAAGAGGTCTCGGGTGGGTATTCTGTCGGATGGTATGTACTCATGGTGAAATACTCTGGTCTCCAGTCGAACGAGCGGGAATACGCCCGTTCGACGCATAGATGAAGCGGAGCAGTTTCAGGAGAATATCTCGGTGACTGCTTGACGGTTCAGCTTTCCGGCACCGGTGAGCGGTAATACCGCCACCGTTCGGATGTGCCGAGGAACCTTGTAATCCGCTAGGAAATCTCGACAAAAAGTCTTCAATTCCTCTTCCTGGACACTCTGGCCCGTGTGAAAAACCACCAGCGCGGCCGGTGCTTGTCCCCACATTGGATCAGGAATACCGGCGCAAATCGCTCCGGCAACGGCGGGATGTTTCACCAAGGCGTTTTCGATTTCCTCGGGAGAGATGTTTTCTCCACCCGAGATGAACATGTTGTCAGCGCGTCCTTTGATAAAAATCAAACCCTCCTGATCCTGCACCGCCAGATCTCCGGTATAAACCCAGCCTTCCCGGTCGATAACTTTTTCGGTCCGTCCTGGATCGAGGAGATAGCCATCGAAATTATGTGGACTGCGCAAGCACAGCACACCGATTTCGCCCGGTTTGACTTCGAGCTTTGAGTGCTGATCGATGATCTTGGCATCGCAATGAAACATCGAGCTGCCGATGCTCGCCGAATATGTCAGTAGTTCCTCCATGGAGTCGGAACGGGGAATGTAGGCGAAGTTGGAAGGGCCCGCTTCGGTCATGCCATAGGTCTGACTGATCGGAATGCCCTTATCCAAAAAGACCCGCATCACTGCCTTCGAGCAAGGGGCAGCAGCCGTAGTGATCGCTTTCAGTTTGGAAAAATCGGTTTCTGCAAACTTGGGATGGGCGATCAGAAATTGCAGCATCGCTTCCACCGCGCCGAAATTTTCGACCCGCCCTTCGTGGATGAGATCGAGAATCAGGCCAGGATCAAACTCGCGTAGCAAGATGCCGGTGATACCGGCATGAAAGAGCGGGGTGAAGGTGTTCCAGCCACCGATGTGAAAGAATGGGAAGGTGATCAGTACGTTTTGGCAGAACCCGACTAGACCGGTGGCGAGAATATCCAGCGAATTCCAGACCATCTGCCGGTAAGACACAATGCAAATCTTCGGCACGGCGGTGGTGCCACCGGTGTGGACGTAGAGACAGGTATCGTTCATCGCCAGCGGAACGTTGATCTTCCGAGGCTCCGTCCCAAGGATGACGCTTTCAAAAAAGTGCTGCTCGTCGTCAATATCGATCAGTGATTGTATCGAGGCGGGCATCGATAAGGTCGAGACTAGATCGGCGAACTGGTGTTCGTAAGCCAGGGTGCTGGGTTGGAGACGCGCCAGCAGGTCATCCAGTTCCGGTTTTTTCAGGCGCTGGCTTAGCGGAGCCAGGATGATTCCCAACTTGCCACAGGCCAGATAAAGGTCGATGGATTCGATCCGGTTGCGGCAAATCAGTGCGAGGACATCCCCTTTACCCAGGCCCAGCACATCGGCCAGATAGGTTCCCACCCGGTTGGCTCGGTCGTTCATGTCCTGAAAGGTGTAGCTTTGGCGGGTGAAGGAGTCGTAAAGGGCGATCCGATGCGGCGTCAAGGTGGCACGGCGTCCTGCCCAATCACCAACCCAGTTCATAGCTAGGTCGTCATAATATTGAATGAATCCCATTGGAATCTCCTTGAGATCGAGTGGGGAAATCGAATTTTGGAGTAGACGGTTTGGGGAGCTAGCCCTTGGAAAGGCGGGCACGCATGGCGTTGCCGATATCCAGCGCGTCTTGCCACAGACCGAGCCAATAGCGGGTTGCAGTCAGTGGGAGGCCAGTCCACAGGCTGAGTCCGTCGGCATTGGAGAGATGGGTACCGAAGGCGCGCGAATCGAAAGGGGCAAATCCACGGGTCGGCCACTCCCGTCCGAATTGGGTCAGGCCGGTTGCGAGCAGTACTGCGTCGATGGAGGGGCGTTCCGAAACTTCATCGAGCACGCCCGACAGGGTCAGCATCGCCTTGCGGAATAGGGTGAGTTCCTCGGGGAAGCGCAACACGCCCGCAGTACCCAGCCGGTCCAGTAAGGCCATCAACCAATCCAGGCCCGGAAAAGTTCCTTGGCGGACCTGGTGCAGAGCTGCGGCGGCAGCAGTGCGCACCGCCGTTTCGTCGGACGAAGATCCCAATCCCGCAATGGCGCGGGTTAGGCCAGATTCGTCCAAACTCAGCGCGCTGATCACGGCCTGAACTACGGCAATGCGCTGCGCCTTATGGAGTGGGGTGATCAGCGCCCAGTCCAGGATCGCCAAACGGCCATCACGGGTGACGAACAGATTTCCCGCGTGTGGATCGGCATGGAACACGGCAGATGTGGTGGCATCGTTCCAGAACGGTTGGGCGATCAAAGCTTCGATCAGGGTCCGCGCCAGCCGTTGGCGCTCGCTGGGTGATACATCGGAATCGGTAATCTTGCAGCCATCGATCTGCTCCATCGCCGTCATCTGCGCTGTGCAAAATGGCCATAGTTGCGGGATGTGAATCGCCGGGGAATGGGCATAAAAAGCTGCCGCTTGTGCTAAATGGACTTGTTCGCGGTCGAGCTGGATCTCGTGGATGAGTAGATGGCGCACGCTGTCGAGAGTATGGCGATAGTCCAGTAGCGGCAGCCCAAGCTCGACGCAACGCACTTCCAGGAAAGCGCCGAGCTCCGACCAGATCGCCAATTCCTCATGCAGTTGTTCTTCGACGCCGGGTCGCAGCACCTTGAATACACCCTGCCGAGGGGTGGATGTGGTGGATTCGCGCCAGATCGCCGGTACGATCACTGCAACACTACCTTCTGCCAGTGCGGTGGGCGCGACTTCCAGGCCAGGGATCGTGCCCCATTCCCGCTGGATGGCAGCGCCAATTTCTTCCATGGGCGCGGTGGGGGCGAGGGATTCCAGCTCTTGCAGGTGCAGGCGTAGTTCGGGTGCTAGGCGCTGATCGCGTGCCACCACTTGACCCATCTTATGTAAGGTCGGGCATTGACGGAGCAGGGTCACCAATCGGCGGGCGGGCGAGCTGTCCTCCGGCAGGCGCAGCTGCTCGGCGAGAATTCGTGCCTGACGTAGTGGTGGTAGTCGTTCCAGGAAGAATCGCAATCCATCGACCAGCAATGGCCGATAGGCGGCATGGGCCTCAGGCATCAGTTGCGCCAGCCCAAGCGTCTCAGCCAGCGCTTGCTCGTCCAATATCCATGGCGTGCTGAATGGCGTGCTGAATATTGAGTCGTTCGAGTCAGTATCGGCCGCAACTGGGCGGTTTGGTCGTGACAAAGCGATTCGTGCCATGGCGCATTTCTCCTCACTGTGAATGTTCCGGCTATCCAGGAGATCCAGGCCAACACAGTATAGCGAAATGATTATTGAGATCGTGCCAATATACACGAAATTTTTATGTGTTTTGTATCGATGATGCGAAGAATAGTACTTGTTGGTACTGGCATTGATCAGTATTCGATCTATGTCAGGCATGCAGATTGTGAATGATATATGGCTGTGAATGTGGTCTTAAAATCTGGTTCTTCGAGGATTGATGTGGAGTTAAGCAAAGCTGATCAGGATTCGTTGCTTAAAGTTGACAA
>JACSSB010000309.1 GCA_014879435.1 Phycisphaerales bacterium | reverse complement strand
ATGATCGACAACTACGATTCCTTCACCTACAACTTGGTCCAATACTTCGGCGAGCTGGGCGAAGAAGTATGGGTGTACCGCAACGACCAAATCGGCCTCGACCAGATCGCCGAACTAGCCCCGGAACGCATCGTGCTCTCACCCGGTCCTTGTACTCCTGATCAAGCCGGGATCTCGCTGGCTGCCATCGAGCGCTTCGCCGATCAAGTCCCGATTCTCGGTGTATGCCTCGGACATCAAAGCATCGGTCAAGCCTTCGGCGGTCACATCGTTCGTGCCGGACAGGTGATGCACGGCAAAACCTCCCAGGTTTATCACCACGGACAAGGCGTGTTCGCTGGCCTGCCCAACCCCTTCACCGTAGTGCGCTATCATTCCCTGGTCATCGAAAAATCCACCGTCCCCGATTGCCTGGATATCACCGCCTGGACCCAAACCCCAGACGGCGACATCGACGAAATCATGGGCGTGCGCCACAAAACCTTGCCGGTCGAAGGTGTGCAATTCCATCCCGAATCGATCCTGACCGAACACGGCCACACCCTGTTGCGTAATTTTCTGAACTAGAACTGATCCACTCCGGAGAACGCCCGACATGTCCATCACCCCCCAGGAAGCCCTGCAACGCACCATTGAACACCGCGAGATCTTCCACGACGAAATGCTCTCGCTGATGCGTCAGATCATGGCCGGTGAGATTTCTCCGGTCATGACCGCCGCCATCCTCACCGGCTTGCGGGTCAAAAAGGAAACCATCGGCGAAATCGCCGCCGCTGCCACGGTGATGCGCGAACTCTCCACCAAGGTCCACATCCCACCGCCGCATGATCATTTCGTCGATATCGTCGGTACGGGTGGCGATGGCTCGCACACCTTCAACATCTCCACCGCCTCCATGTTCGTCGCCGCCGCTGCCGGTGCCCAAGTCGCCAAGCACGGCAATCGCGGAGTCTCCTCCAAATCCGGCAGTGCCGACGCGCTGGAGGCGCTGGGCGCTCGCATCGACTTAAACGCCGATCAAGTGGGCCGCTGCATCGCCACCACTGGCATGGGTTTCATGTTCGCGCCCAATCACCACTCGGCGATGAAGAACGTCGCTCCGGTACGCCGCGAAATGGGCGTGCGCACCATCTTCAACATTCTCGGTCCACTGACCAATCCCGCCAACGCGCCCAATCAATTGATGGGCGTGTTCCATCCCGATCTAGTCGGCATTCAGGTCCGGGTGATGCAGCAACTCGGCGCGCAGCACGCCCTAGTGGTCTGGGGCAAGGACGGCATGGATGAGATCTCGCTGGGCGCGGCCACCATGGTCGGCGAACTGCACGACGGCAAAATCACCGAATACGAGATTCACCCTGAGGATTTCGGCCTGTCCATGGTCTCCAACCGGGGGCTGAAGGTCGCTGACGCCGAACAGTCCAAAGCGATGCTACTGAGTGCGCTGGGCAATGAACCGGGTGCGGCACGTAACATCGTCGCTTTCAATGCCGGTGCGGCACTGTACGCGGCCAACATCGCCCCCTCCATCGCCGAGGGCATCGAACTGGCTAGCGAAGCTCTGGCCAGCGGTGCGGCGCGACGCAAGCTGGATGAGTTCGTGCGCTGTACCCAGGAACTGGCGTCATGAGCGACACGCCCGACATCCTGCAACGGATTCTTGCGCGTAAGGCCGAGGAAATCGCCGAGCGCCAGCAGCGATTGAGCCTGCAGGAGCTGCATCGTCGTATCGCATCGCTCCCGACCCCTCGCTCATTTCAGGGCCGCCTGGAACAGACTATCGCCGCCCATCGGGCTGCGGTCATCGCTGAAATCAAGCGCGCTTCGCCCAGCAAGGGCTTGCTGCGCGATCCCTTCGAACCCGCCGTCATCGCGCAAAGTTATGCCGCCGCTGGCGCGGCCTGTCTGTCGATACTGACCGACCGCGACTTCTTTCAGGGCCACGAAGATTATTTGCAGGAAGCACGGGCCGCCTGTGAATTGCCGGTGCTGCGCAAGGATTTCATCATCGATCCTTATCAGATCTTCGAAGCACGACTGATTGGCGCCGACTGCATCCTGCTGATCGTGGCGGCGCTGGAGGATACCGTGCTGCAGCAACTGGCACGGCTGGCGGCGGAACTAAGCCTGGATGTGTTGGTGGAAGTCCACGACGCCAGCGAACTGGACCGGGCGCTGGCCACCGATGCGGCGCTGATCGGCATCAACAACCGCAATCTACGCAGCTTCGAGACTCGGCTCGATACCACACTCAACCTGCTGCCCCATGTTCCCAAGGATCGCATCGTAGTCACCGAAAGCGGTATTCACACCCCAGCGGACGTGGCTCTGATGCGCGAAAATGGCGTGCATGCTTTTTTGGTGGGCGAAGCTTTCATGCGAGCACCCGATCCTGGTGAAAAACTGGTGGCCTTGTTCGGTGCCTAAGCGCTCGACCTCTTTCATTTCCGTCATTCCCGCGTAAACCGAGATCCAATGGTAGATGGGACTGGATTCCCGCCTTCGCGGGAATGACGATGAAGGGATGTCCCGTCATCCCCGCGTAAGCGGGGATCCAGAGGGAGATAGGACTGGCCTTCGCGGGAATGTGATGGAACACATAGCATTCCACTTCCACAACTCTAAAGGAGGGCTGCCATATCGCTACCCTATGACCACTTGGTCGCGTCCCGCCTCCTTGGCACGATACAAAGCACGGTCGGCCCGAGCCAAGATCGAATCGATTCGGGTATCGGCTGGCAGAAATAGCGTGACCCCGATGCTGATAGTGAACCGGATCTCGCCCTCTTCGGTGCAAACGGGCGATTCCGCCACCAGTTTCCGCAAGCGTTCGGCCAGTTGCTGTGCGCCTTCCGCATTGGTATCAGGCAGCAACGCGCTAAACTCCTCACCACCCAAGCGGCCAATCTGATCGATCTTACGCAACGCCTGACGGGCCAGCATGGCAAAACGTTGGAGCACCGCGTCGCCCGCCGCATGACCGTAATGGTCGTTCACCTGCTTGAATCGATCCAAATCCAGCATCAGCAGCGCTGACGGTTTATAGGATCGTTTGAAACGCTCCAGCTCCAAGCTCATTTGTTCCAAAAACTGGTGACGATTGGCCAAACCCGTGAGCGAGTCGGTGGTGGCCAGATGATGCAACTTGTGCTCTTGCGCCTTGCGCTCGGTGATATCGTGCACGATCGAGAACAGAATCGGTTTCGCCTGCAACAGAATGGGGGAAGAATAGACCTCCACCACCCGAATGGCGCCGTCGGCCAACCGATGCTGAAAGATGAAATAACTCCGTTTGGCTTGCAGCGCCTGTTTGCGTTCCTGGGCTACCGCATCGGGCGGCAGAATGTTGATGTTCTGAATCACCATCGCACGCAGCTGCTCGACTGAGTACCCGTAATAACGCGAGGCAGACTGATTGGCATCGAGAATTTTCCCGGATTCCGGGTCAATCAACAGCATAACCGCATCGTGCTTCTCAAACATCCGATGAAAACGCTCTTCGCTTTCTTGCAATTCGGTCGTGCGCTTGCGTACCTCGTGTTGTAGAAAAATCTGGCGGTTCTGCAGAACTCCGACAAAGATCGTCAACTCCACAGCCAACAAGAGTCCCGCCAGCCCGACCAGCCAACTGGCACGCCGTGGATGGGCGATATGGAATACGGGCGAGGCTTCTATCAGGACCACATAGCTGCGGCCGAAACCAAAAAGAGGATAGATCGCCCGAAAATCATCATGACTACTGATCGGCAAAGCGCTCACAGCAGTCATTTTCTCCCCAAAACCGAGTGGATATTCCGCTAGCGACTGCAATTTGCTGTGACCCGGCACCAGTTTTAATAGGCGTATCGTGATCTCGTTTTCGGTCCCACCTCCGATCCTCTGGACCTTATCGAACAGGGATTGCACCCGCAAAACTCCCAAGACGAAACCCTGTCGCTGACATGCCATGGCCTCGGCGCGACGCTCCCACATCGCCGCACTGACCGTACATAATGGGTCTAGAACCAAAATCTGATACGGCTGCTCATCTTGTCGAAACAGGCCGATTGGCTCAGAAGCGGTCATCAAACCAGTACGGGTCGCCGTCTCCAAGAGCACGCGCAGCCACGGTTCAGAGCCCAAATCGAAGCCTAGGACTGCTTCGTTGCCAACAGACGGCTCAGCAAAATAAACGGGGTAATAATCTGCCCGCGCCAAGGCGGAAACCCGCTGAGCAGCAGCATCGCGCTGCCAGATGGTGAAATCCACTACACCGGCGCGCCGCGCCGCCCGTTCCATCGCTTCCTTGTCCATCGCCGGTACCCACGGAATCCATTGGTAGCTCTGAATCACCCCAGATCGCAGCATGGGCATGACGAAGGTGCTGAATTCCTGGCGTTCCACCCGCTCACTGGACCTAAAGAACTGGGCTAAAACTGTCAGATTGGTATGAATTTCTTGAAAATGATCACGGATTCCGACCATTTGCGCATCGGCCAAACGATGAAAGAGAGCACGGCGCTCGCGATCCTCGACTTTGGCATTTAGCACGCTGATTACCCCCGCCAGCAGCAGCCCACACCCACCAAACAAAACGGTTTCTAGGTGACGCCAGCGTAAACGCCGCTCTTCTGGCAATCGATTGCGCCATTCGATTGTGGCGATACTTCCTAGGAATATCAGCAGCAAAACCAGAGTACCCACGATGATCGGCAAACGACGCGCAGCGATCAGAGTGCTCCATTCCTTGGCCGAAATATCCAGTCCGATCAACATCAGCACTTCATTCGAGTGCAGATCGAATACCGGTACCACCGCCGAGATGAAAGCGCCGTAAGCGTCCACCGTCGGCCCCATCGTGATTGACCGACCGCTCCGAATCGCTTCAAGGTCATCGGTATTGGGCGCATCGTAAATCGTGCCTGGCGGCGAGGCCATCGGATCGTCTTTGGCATAGCTTTCCGGTCCGAATACCAGCTTGCCCTGGCGCAGGCTCATGCTGTAGATACCGCGTACCGGATAAATCTCCTGATAGGCGATCATCTGCTGGCGGATGCGTTCGAACACTGGCGTGCCCTGATCGGCCGCCGTAAAGGTGAGCGCCCTGACGTCCTCAAGCTGAATGGTTCGGACGATCTTTACAGCCTGCTCCAGCAAGCGCTGGCGAATTTCGGTATCCGCAACGCCACCTCGCCAAGCCGTTGCCATCCCTCCCAGGCTCACTAGCAGCAAGAATCCAAACGGACGCCATCCACGTCCCAACAGAGCGATGCGCCAAGTCTCAAGCTCGCGCCGCGCCCCATAAGACTGATAAAACCAAACTCCGGCTAAGATCGCCAGAGCACAGCCCATACGCGGCAATTGAATGGGAAATCCGGTGAGGGCTAGAAAATGGTCCTGATTAAGCCAAGAAGCTGGGAAAAATGGGGCAGTGGGTACCACCAGACCAACAACCAATCCATAGAGCAATAGAGCGACTGCCACTAATCCTAAGCCCAGGCATGGTCGGATCGGATTGGAGCGGGCAACCCGCCACAGTGCCAAAGCGGCCAGTATCGCTCCCGGCAAACCAAGCCCATAGCGACAGGCGGCGTCAAGGCCGTTTACACCACCCAACAGCGCGCCCAGCCCGGTCAACCCCATCATGAGGGACCAACCGCGCCAGCCAAACAGCACACCTTTTGGAGAAACACCGCGTCGGCCGAATTCGACGAGCGGCAAAAATGAAACCGCCAGCGTCACCAAGCGTACGCCCTGAAATACCGGTGAATCCTCTTGGCTCAGCAGCCACAAATTCAGCCATTGATTCAGGCCATGCACCCACCCGAATGCCATCAGCCAACGCCACGGTAAGCCATCTCGTCGAGCATTCGGTATCGCGACGAGCGCTCCCAGCAGCATCAACGACAGTCCGTGAAGGAACAGGATGTAATCCAGGTTGGCGGTCGGTACGTTCATCAACCTTTCTTAACGCTTCCCTACCCAGGGATTTTTCTATCCAAATACTGATCATCGCCAACCCGCCGCCATGATGGTCCGGGGGTAGCTTGGCGATGATCGACGAGCGGTAATCCTGATACCGTCGAACCGTCCGGGTAGAAGGGAGATTTAATGTGCCACAAGCCGATACACCTCTTCGGTATAGGCTGCGACATTATCCCAATTGAATTTTTCTTCCACTGCGCGACGGCCGTTAGCACCCAACGCTCGACAGTGATCGTGATCGGCCAGTAGCGAACCCAGACCATGCGCGATGCTATCGGCATCAGCATGAACCAGGAAGCCGTTGACATCATGCCAAATGAACTCACGAGGACCGCCGACCAGGGTGGCAACCACCGGCTTACCGGCCGCCCACGCCTCCAGCACCACGATACCAAACGGCTCATTGCGACTGGGCACTGCCACGATGTCACAGGCTCGCATCATGTCGATATATTGCCAGCGGGGCATGGTGCCGAGAAAGACAATCGCTCCGGCCACCCCAACCTCCCAAGCGCGATGTACCACCGTCTCTTTCTCCGGTCCTTCGCCAGCGATGACGAATTTAGCTTCCGGATAACTGGCCAGCACTTTCGGCACGGCCTCAACCAGCATGTCCATACCTTTTTGCAGCGTCATACGGCCCGGTGAAAAAATAGTCGGTGCCATGGGTGCAATACCATAGCGACTCTTGACCTCGGCTGGATCCAGGAATCCATCAAAAGCATGATAGCTGACTCCATTCGGAACAACGTAAATTTTATCCTTTGGAATCTGATAAATATGGTTTAGTTCATCGGCCAGGAAATGGCTGACGGCGATCACTATTGAGGCATTATGACAACCGGCGGCTTCGGCGTCGCGAACCCAACGCGCGAATCCATCGAAAAACACGTTACCGTCACGACCATATTCGGTGGAATGCATGCTCAGCACGCCAGGGGTACCGAACCCATCCATGATGTATTTCATAGCGTTGGCGGCTAACCAATCGTGGGCGTGAACGATCTCGAACTTGCCGACCATGGAAGTGATTTCGTAGAAACGATGGGCAATCGCCTTACACATATAGTCCATGCACTCGACGAAATTTTCGCTCAAACCATGATCGACACGATGATAGTGGACATGATCAATACAGTCGTAGTAATTCTGGTTTTCTTTGCGCCGCGTGATGACGTGAAGCTCATGTCCTCGCCGTTGCAGGCCAGCGGCAAGTTCGGTGACGTGAACGCCAAGTCCGCCGGAAGAAATGGAGTGAAGGGACTCGGCTGAAAGCATGGCGATTCGCATGATAGGCTCCCGTGGATCAGGAATAGGTTAACTGCTCGTCTAGGGGTCACGCCCATTTTCAATTGCATCTAAAATGAAAATGCTGACCTATTGCGAGTCTATCACCATGCTGCACAGCAACAAAATGAATCCATAGTCGCAATCTTGGTTTGATTCGCTTTTGCCTTTTGCTATCGCGAACTGCTGACATCATCCTGTATATCCATACAGGGTTATCCTAATCATTGACAGTTGGAAGAATAATTATGAAAAGAAAAATCATGGGTGCCGTCGCTCTGCTGGCGGTCAGCGCTCTGAATTCACCCCAATGGGTCCATGCCGATGAAATCAAAGCTCGCACCATCAAATTTGGCCACCTGAACAACCTCGACCATCCCATTAGCGCCGGAGTCAAAAAATTTGCGGAAATCGTAGAGGCCAAGAGCGGCGGCAAACTGAAAGTGAAGGAATTCCCTTCTAATCAGCTCGGCACAGAGCAGCAGCAAACTTCGGCCTTGCAAGGGGGTGTTCAAGAAATGCAAGCACCGGCGACGACTTCCATCGTTGGAATCGTCAAGGATTATGGCGTGATCGATTTTCCATTCATCGTCAACACTTATCCCCAAGCTTTCGCATTAATGGATGGACCACTGGGTACCGCACTGCTGGATAAACTTCCCGAAAAAGGCTTGGTCGGCCTGACTTATTGGGATTTAGGGTTCCGCAACGTCACCAACAGTAAGCGCCCCATTACCCGTCC
>JACSSB010000308.1 GCA_014879435.1 Phycisphaerales bacterium | reverse complement strand
GATCCAAATCGAGTTTCAGTTAAGTCTCGGCCTACTTTTCCAGCCGGTGTAGGCCGTGGATTTTTCGGTCGATATCCCGCTTTGAGCGGTCTGAGCTAGACGGGAAAGCGTCCCATTCTGGCGAATACCATGGGAGACGGCAATGTCATCGGTGCATGAGGAAATGGCTGAGGGTTAAGTGAGTATGCCACTTAAGCCTTGAAGCGTTCGTATGCACTCATCAATCGATTAGTAGCGCGCAGCATCGGTGGTAACGGTCCTCCCGCTGTTTCCAGGTCCAGGCCGTCCAGCCAGTTCTTTAATTCCAGCCCCAAGGCGGTATCGCCTTCCATGACAACGCGGCGGTTGAAGAACAGCGTGTCGGAATCCTCGCGGCGGGTAGCCAGCGCCAGAAAATCGTAGATTGTTCCGCTGATACTCAGATCGGGCGGTTGTGCGGTTGCGCTCGGCACGAAACCAGCAGGGCCAGCGTAGCGGAAGCGGTATTCCACTTTGGCGTCGCGCACTTGGACGAGCAGCGTCCGATCACGCAGAAATTCGAAATCGCCTTCACGAATGTGCGTGGCAAATAGGACATTCAAAGCGGTAGTCAGCGCAATCGAATGTACCGGAGTGGGAATCAATTTTAAGGGTAGGGCGAGCGGAGTTGGCAGGGTCGGGCGGCGTGGAGCCTGGAAACCAGCGGGGGTATCGGCAATGGGATTCATACGATTGAAGGCGGATTGGGTATAGGATCGAATGAGGTTTAGCGTTTCATCGACTCGAAGAATTCCTTGTTGGTCCGGGTATTCTTGAGCCGCTCCAGCATGAATTCCATCGCTTGCAACTCATCCATGGGGTGTAGCAGTTTACGCAGAATCCACATCTTTTGGAGATCTTCGGCGTCGGTCAGCAATTCCTCGCGCCGGGTTCCAGAGCGGTTGATGTCGATGGCTGGAAACACCCGTTTTTCGGCAATCCGCCGGTCAAGATGGATTTCCATATTACCGGTGCCTTTGAATTCCTCGTAGATCACATCATCCATGCGTGAGCCGGTATCGATCAGCGTGGTCGCGATGATCGTCAGTGAGCCGCCTTCCTCGATATTGCGCGCCGCGCCGAAGAAGCGCTTGGGTTTCTGCAGGGCGTTGGCGTCCACCCCGCCAGTCAGCACCTTGCCAGAGGCGGGTACTACCGTGTTGTAGGCGCGTGCTAGGCGGGTGATCGAATCCAGCAGGATCACCACGTCACGCTTGTGCTCGACCAAGCGCTTGGCTTTGTCACTCACCATTTCCGCGACTTGGGTATGGCGGGTGGCGGGTTCGTCAAAGGTGCTGGCAATCACTTCGCCGCGCACCGAACGTTGCATCTCGGTCACTTCCTCCGGGCGCTCGTCGATCAGCAGGACGATCAGATAGCACTCGGGATGATTGGCGGCAATACTTTGCGCAATATTCTGCAGCATCATGGTCTTGCCCGCTTTGGGCGGCGAGACGATGAGGCCGCGCTGACCTTTGCCGATGGGCGCGATCAGGTCGATGATCCGGGCCGTAATATCCTCAGTGCTGCCATTACCGCGCTCCAATCCCAAGCGTTCATTGGCGTGCAGGGGTGTGAGGTTTTCGAACAATACCTTGTTCTTGGAGGCTTCCGGCGGCTCAAAGTTGATTTCGCTAACCTTGAGCAGAGCAAAGTAGCGTTCGCCTTCTTTGGGTGGGCGGATCTTACCGCTAACCGTATCGCCAGTGCGCAGGTTGAAGCGGCGGATCTGGCTGGGAGAGACGTAGATATCGTCCGGGCCAGCCAGATAGGAGCTGTCGGCGGAACGCAGAAAGCCAAAGCCGTCTTGCAGGATTTCCAGTACGCCATCACCATAGATATCCTCACCATTCTTGGCGAGCGCTTTGAGAATGGCGAAGATGATGTCTTGTTTGCGGGATCGCGCCGTGCCTTCGAGCTTCAATTCCTGCGCGATGGCGATCAGGTCGGCGGCGGATTTCTTTTTCAGTTCGGTCAGATTCATAGAAGCTACATGCTCAAGACGGCGGGCGCCAGCGGGGTGCGTCCGCAGAGAAAGGTCGGGGGTTTACGTTTTGGAGAGCCGCCCAGGTAATGGTGGGGCAATATACGAAAAGGCGGTGATGGAGACGAAAGATCGCGGCGTGCTAGGTAAGCTAGCACGACCGCGAAACGGCGTCCAGCCTCGGGCGGATGAGTGCTGGGAATTTAACGCAAGTTACTGTCGAGAAAAGTGGTCAATTGCGATTTGGAAACAGCGCCGACCTTGGTGGCTTCGACGTTGCCATTGCGAAACAGCATCAGAGTAGGAATACCACGAATCCCATATTTGGGCGGTGTGCCCTGGTTTTCATCTACATTCAGCTTGCAGATCTTGACGCGATCGGCATATTCCCCGGCAAGTTCGTCCAGGATCGGTGCAATCATGCGGCAGGGTCCGCACCATTCGGCCCAATAGTCGACTAGGACAGGTTGCTCGGCATTGAGTACTTCTGCCTCGAAGGTATCATCGGTGACATGCACAATTTGTTCGCTCACGAAGGGTTCTCCGGTTCGGTAGGGGATAAGGCGGCGGATTGCTCACATGGATCGGCGGATGCGCGAAACCAATGAGCGGGAGTGCGGTCGAGAGAGTCCGAGAGACATCGCCACCACGACGCAACCGCGAAAATCCACAGTGTGCGGCGTTCAACAGAGGATATTGTGGCAAAATAACGCACCAGGGCACAAATTTCTTTCCATAATTCCGTTTAAATTTTTCGAGGATTTTAAGATCCAGTGTCCGCTTTATACCCCGCTCACTCGGGAAGTGTCGCTCACTCATGCAAAAAGACCATTTAACTCAAGTCCCATTTTCCGCGCTTGGTTTGAACGACGCGCTGCTAGAAAGTCTGGAAGACGCCGATTTCGTCCACTGCACACCGATCCAGGCCGCTACTTTGCCGCTGGCGATTCAGGGCCAGGATATCGCTGGTCAGGCTCAGACCGGTACTGGGAAGACCGCTGCTTTCTTGCTGGCGGCGCTACATCGTCTCATGGAGACTCCGGTTCCAGAGGATGCGGTCGGTCCTTGGACTCTGATCATCGCCCCCACCCGTGAACTGGCTGTACAGATCCATCGAGATGCCGAACTGCTCGGTCGCTATACCGGTCTCAAATTCACTGTAGTCTATGGTGGGGCTGGCTACGAGAGTCAGCGCCGTCAGATCGAAAGTGGAGTGGATGTGCTGATTGGCACGCCAGGGCGTTTGATCGACTACTACAAGCAGGGTGTCTATAAATTATCCAACATTGAAGTGGTGGTGCTGGACGAAGCCGACCGCATGTTCGATCTGGGTTTCATCGCTGATATCCGTTACCTGCTGCGTAAGATGCCGCCTCCCGATCAGCGTATCAACATGCTGTTTTCCGCCACCCTCAGCAATCGCGTCATGGAGCTGGCTTACGAGCACATGAACAACCCGCAGGTGGTGCGGATCGAGGCTGAGCGGGTCACCGCCGACAAGGTGCGCCAAACGCTGTATCACGTCTCCGCTCACGACAAAATCCCGCTACTGTTGGGTGTGCTGCGACAGCAAGACCCCAAGCGCACCATGATTTTCGTCAATACCAAACGAGCAGCGGATCGGGTAACCGGGTATCTGCTCGGCAACGGCTATGAAGCGGGTGTGCTCTCTGGCGATATTCCCCAGCACAAGCGCTTGCGTCTGCTGGAGGCGTTCCAGCGCGGCGAATTGCCGATTCTGGTGGCGACCGACGTAGCCGCACGTGGTCTGCACATCTCGGAGGTGACTCACGTCATCAACTTCGATTTGCCGCAGGATCGCGAGGATTATGTCCACCGCATCGGTCGCACCGCCCGCATTGGTGCCAGCGGTGATGCCATCAGCTTCGCTTGCGAGGAATATGTTTACTCCTTGCCAGATATCGAGGATTTCATCGACCAGAAGATTCCCGTACTGCCAATTACTGATGAATTGCTACTGGAATACAGGCCTCCCAAGCGTTTGGAGCGCCACCGACCGCCGCTCTCTGGAAGAAGCGGTGATCGTCCACGTAGCCGCACGCCGCATCGGCGGCCCGCTCGCAGTTGAGCGGAACAGGCATGGAGATCGTGAATATGATGCAAAACCAAGTCCTCGGTGGTGGCGTGGCAAGTGGTCATCCGGATACCACCGCAGCGGCTTGCGATATCTTGCGTGCTGGTGGCAATGCTTTCGACGCGGCAGTGGCGGCTGGATTTGCCGCCGCTGTGACCGAACCCGCATTGACCAGCCTCGGTGGCGGTGGTTTCCTGCTAGCGCGCACCGCGCAAGGTCGAGCACTGTTATTCGATTTTTTCGTGGATACACCCGGTCAGGGTTTACAGCTCAGCCAACTAGAGCCGCATTTTCTACCGGTTACGGTTCGCTTTCCCGGAAGTGAGCAGATCTTCAATGCGGGCATGGGCTCGGTGGCGGTACCCGGTGTACTGCGCGGTTATTTGCACGTCCATCGACGCCTAGGTCGTCTACCGTTGCGCGAGGTACTGGCACCGGCAATCGCACTGGCACGCAACGGAGTGACGATCAATGCCAAGCAGTCTTATCTGTTGGATCTGTTGACCCCGATCATGACGCTGACTGCTGCTGGACGGGCATTATTCCAGCCCAATGGTCATTATCTAGGTGAAGGCGATATTTATCACAATCCGGAACTCGCGGCGTTTCTGGAAACCCTACCATTCGAGGGCGAGCGGGAATTTTACGAAGGTGAGTTGGCTCGACGCTTGGCCCGCGATATGCGTGAGGGCGGTGGTTTATTGACCGAAATCGATCTGGCTGCTTATCGGGTGATCGAGCGGGAGCCATTACCGGTGGATTATCGCGGTTGCCGCCTGCTGACCAATCCACCTCCTTCCTTTGGCGGTTCGCTGATCGCTTTATCACTGCGTTTGTTGGAAGCGCGCCAGGTGGCGGAGCTTGACTTCGGCTCACCGGCTCATCTGGCTCTGTTGGTGGCAGTGATGCAGGAAGTGGATCGCCGCCGCGCCGAAGGTTATCTCAGTCTGGCCGATTTGGGCGGCGGTGGCTTGAGCGAAAGTATGGAGCGAGTACGCACCGCTTCCGGTGGGACCACCCATATCAGCGTTTGCGATGCCGAGGGCAATGCCGCCAGTATGACCACTTCCAATGGGGAAGGCTCTGGTTATTGTGTGCCAGGCACCGGGATCATGCTCAACAACATGATGGGTGAGGACGACCTGCATCCCGACGGATTTCATGCCAGCCCATCCGGTGTCCGTGTCTCCTCAATGATGGCGCCATCGCTGCTGTTGGAGGGAGATCGGGTTCGACTGACTTTGGGCAGTGGTGGCAGCAAGCGTATCCGTACCGCCCTGTTGCAGGTGATCAGCAACGTCGTGGATTTCGCCATGAGTCCCCGCGCTGCGGTTGAGTCGCCGCGTTTGCATTGGGATGGTCAGTGTATCCAGGTAGAGCCGGGCTTCGCCGAGACGGCGCTGACGGAACTAGCGGCGCGCTGGCCACTCAATCAGTGGTCGGTACCCGATCTGTACTTTGGTGGAGCCCATGTGGTGGCTTCCGATGGCCAGGGAGCAGGTGATCCACGGCGAGGCGGACATGCGGCGGTGATCGATCAAACTTAGAAATCGGCATTGGTATGATGTGGAGAAAGCGTGATGGACTTGAAGGAATATTTGTTGATTCTGGCCCGTCGAGACGGTTCTGATATTTACTTGAGTACCGGTGCGCCACCATGCGCCAAGTTTCAGGGAGTATTGCGCGCTTTGGACAAGGAGCCGTTATCCCATGGCCGAGTCAAAGAAATCGCTTATTCGATCTTGAATCCAGCACAAATTAAGGAGTTCGAGACGACGTTGGAGATGAATCTGGCGATCAGTGAACCCCAGGTGGGGCGGTTTCGCGTCAACATCTTCAAGCAGCGTGGTGAAGTGTCGATGGTGATTCGCAACATCAAGACCGATTTGCCGAACGTCAATGATCTCGGGTTGCCGCCGATCCTGACCGAAGTGATCATGTCCAAGCGTGGCTTGATCCTGTTCGTCGGTGGCACGGGTTCGGGCAAGTCCACCTCGTTGGCGGCATTGATCGATCATCGCAATACGCACAGTGGCGGCCATATCATTACCATTGAGGATCCCATCGAATTCATCCACCGCCACAAGCGCTCCATCATCAACCAGCGCGAAGTGGGCGTGGATACACTCAGCTATGCTGATGCTCTGAAGAACACCTTGCGCCAGGCTCCGGATGTCATCTTGATTGGTGAAATCCGTGATCGCGAGACCATGGAGCACGCGCTGGCGTTTGCGGAAACGGGCCATCTGGCGATTTCTACTCTGCATGCCAACAGCGCCAATCAGGCGCTGGATCGGATCATCAACTTTTTCCCTGAGGAGCGGCGTCCGCAATTACTGGCCGATCTGTCGGCCAATCTGCGGGCTTTCGTCTCGCAGCGTTTGATCCCGACGGTGGATGGCAAGCGCGTGGCGGCCATCGAGATTCTGCTGCATTCGCCGATGGTGGAGACTTTGATCAAGCGTGGTGAGGTCGCCGGATTAAAGGAAATCATGGAAAAGGCCACTGGAGCCGGGATGCAAACCTTCGATCAGGCACTATTTGAGTTGTATCGGAGCGGTAAGATCAGTTTCGAGGAAGCGATCAAGAACGCCGATTCTGCCAATAATCTGCGCTTGCAGATCAACCTTTCGGGTGAAGCGGCACCCAGCAGTGCCAAGAAACCGAGTGGTCTGGGATTGTCGCTGGAGGCCTTGGCGGAGCCCGAAGAGGAAGAAAAGTCGGCACAGGGGGGAGGACCAGCATGACTACGACCTATTCTTTATCTGTCCCCGAGGTACCGACTTGGGTTCGAGGGTTGATTTTTGATTGTGACGGTACGCTCGTCGATACTCTGCCCTTGCACTACATCGCTTGGGAAGAGACCTTTGCGGCTTTAGGACTGGTTTGTCCGCTGGAATTCTTGATCCAGCATAATGGCAAGCCAACCGATCAGATCGTGGGCTTGTACAACACCAAATTCGGCCAGAACATCGATGTTGAGCAGTTCACCGCTGACAAGGAACGACAGACTTTTCTCTTGCTGGAGCAGACGCAGCCGCTGGAACCGATTGCGATGCTGGCGCGGGAGTACCAGGGCCGCCTACCGATGGCGGTGGTCTCGGGGAGTAATCGCCCCAACGTGGAGCGAGCGCTGCAGGCGGCTGGGTTGCGTGATCTCTTTCCGGTAGTGCTGACCGCTGACGACGGTTTTCTACCCAAACCGGCGCCAGATTTATTCTTGGAGGCGGCGCGCCGATTGGCGGTGGAACCTAGTCTTTGTCAGGTGTTCGAGGATGCAGATTCCGGATTGGAGGCGGCCCGCTGTGCTGGGATGCTGGCAACCGACGTGCGGCCGTTCGGCGGGGGATACCAGGTATCCGCATTGATCCACCCCGAAACGTCGTGAACCGTCGATCCTCTCCTTATCTACCTGATTGAATCGTTACTCCCGCGTAGGCGGGAGTCTAGAATTGGTAACTCGCGAGGCTTCCTGGATTCCCGCTTTCGTGGGAATGACGTTAAGTGATTGACATTAAGCAGCGGCTGCGATTCCGCTCAGTCGTAATAGCGGCTCGATGCGTGGTTCCCGGCCGCGAAATTCGACAAAACTGGCCAGGGCTGGCCGTGAGCCGCCGACTTCCAGAATGCTCTCCCGGAAGCGGATACCGGTTGTCACATCGAAGATTCCGTTCTCCTCAAAGGCGCTGAAGGCGTCGGCCGAGAGGACTTCGGCCCACTTGTAGCTGTAGTAGCCAGCCGCGTAGCCGCCGGCGAAAATGTGGGTGAAGGCATTGGCGAAGCGGTTGTAGGGCGGTGGCAGGATCACTGCTACTTCGCGGCGTACCGCGTCCAACACCTCTTGTACTCGTCCACCACGTGCTGGATCGTAGTCGCGGTGCAAGCGAAAATCGAATAGCGCAAACTCCAATTGTCGC
>JACSSB010000307.1 GCA_014879435.1 Phycisphaerales bacterium | reverse complement strand
TATCTCGAACACGACAAAATGGCCATTCTCAATCCAGGCCAAAAAATCCGTGTTGAGACCGTAGATTGGCCCTCGTTGACAACTCAACCAACCACCGCTGATCCCGCCATCATCAAGGAAGCAATCACCGTTTACCAAGGGGCGAGCCTCGCCTTCAAGACAGGTCTGTTACAGGAACTCAACCTAAGCAATGATTCTCCCAATACGCATCACCTCAACGATTAGCCACATGAAAATGGCGCAGAACAGGACTTTCCTTTTCTGCGCCATTTAAAATATCTATCGTTCATGCGAGTCGTGACTGGCTTCACCACTGCCCAAAGAAGTCGGTGATATCGAAGCAAATCGTTTTGGATGCACCCTGCGCGGTTTCAATTTCCAAGCGATCAAAAGTCTTGTTGCCGATACCACTAAGCCCTTGACTCTTTAGCTTCGCTTTTGGGTATTTCCAGGAAATCCAAGCCTTCTCAGCAGCAACACCTTCAAAATTATTGGCGGCATTCTGGATGACAACGGCTTTCTCGCAACTGGAGCCATCCCCGCCCGTAAACGAAACATGCTGTAATTTGCTGGGCAACTGCAATTGAGTAGGTTCGTCCGCCGCGCCTGCCTGAAGCACCGTCATCCCAAGCAGCCATACCAGCAGCCATACCAGCAGCCACAGCATGCGACCCATCGATGATCTTTCCATCCATACGATTCCTTCTTTCGAAATCAATGGCTTCTTAGCCGAGAACCCCACCGTAAACCCCCTTCTCGAAGGCGTTACCTTCTTCGTTGCCCGGATCGCCCGGCACCGCATCATCGACCCCATCTTGTGCGTCAGCCCAGTGCGTCAGTTCATGCAGTAGGGTCACACCGACCAAATAGACTTTCTTGCCATTTTTCATACTGACCAAACCCTTGCCAGCTTCAAAATCCTTCACTAGCTTCTCGTCGATCCGTAGTACATCGGACTCCCACGTATAACATCCATAAGCTTTCTTGCCCGCACAAATCAGGTTATTGACGACCTCAATCGTCGGTCCTTGCCCCCACTTCAAGGCATTTTGAATGGTTTCTTTGGTGACTTTTCCAGCAAGTTTCTGGATGGCGTTAACGATCTTATGCACCTCAGCAACCTGAGGCATATTGATCTTCACGTAGTAATGCAGTTTGGGATATTTTTTGATGGTATCGTCGGACATCTGCATGACGCGCACTCCTTAAATTTCGAGGCTGATCGAAACCACGCGGAAATCTTTCGGTGGTGTTCACCCAATCAGCAAATTGCACGCCATGCTATTAATAATTTGATTTTAAATAATTTTTACCATCAATCCCTAATCAAACGAATAAAGCCAGTCATCTCGAACCACTGTAACGGTCCAGCTTGAACCGGGGTGGTGGCCCAGAAAGCTGAAATGGCTGATTGGAAACGGCTTGCTACTGATGCGGCTCAGATCCTGGGAGCGGACCTGGAGGCGCGTATACCATATCGTTCTTCGTTGTCCCTAATCGTGCTGATATCGTTAAAGATACCCACGTAATTAACGATCTGACCTTCGGCATCGCGCAGCAGAGTGATTCCCAGCCATTCAGGGTAGATTTCACCGTTCTTGCGTCGGTTCCAGATCTCTCCCTGCCAATGGCCGGTCTGTTCTAACTCAGCCCGCATCGCCGCATAAAACTCTTGGCTATGCCGACCAGAAGCCAACATGCTGGGAGAGCGTCCTCGTGCTTCTTCCAGTGAATAACCCGTAACTCGGGTGAAGGTGCGATTGACGGAGATAATGCGGTTTTCGGCATTGCTGATCAAAATGCCTTCAGCACTTTGCTCATAAACTGCCGCCGCCAACAACAGTTCCCGCTCGGCCCGCAACTGCGTGGTGATATCGTGCGCCATGACCATCTTAGCCCGGCGTCCCCCCCAATCGAGCGTATGGGAAACGATCTCGACATCGATCAGCGTACCGTCTTTCTTGCGATGCCGGCGTGCATTGGCCCGCGCCAACCCCTCCTTGACCCGAGCGATGTGTTCCAACAACCATGGCACATCCTCAGGAGGTCGGATATCGGCAATCGTCATTGCCAGAAATTCACGGTAACTGTAGCCGTAGTGATCGATAGCCGCATCGTTGACGGCCAGAAACCGCAGTGTCTCCACGTCGTACACGCACATCGGCACTGGGTGCGCCTCAAATAGCAAACGGTAACGGCTCTCACTGTCCCGCAATGCGGCTTCCACCTGCTGACGCTGGCGTTCGCGCTCAAAACCGTCCAGCGCAAAGGACACATCGGCAACCATTTGATCCAGTAGTCCCGTCAGCTCCAGATCGAAAAAGTCTGGCTCGGAGGCAAACAGATTGAATACTCCCACCACCTCACCGGCTCGCTTCAAAGGAAATACCGCATAGGACCGTACTCCAGCGGTAGCCATCAGGATTTGCCATTCAGGCGCCTCTGCGCCACATTCGTAGAACAGATCGTTGCCAATCCAGTGCGTACCACCAACCAGCACGACTTTTGCGGGCCGGTATGGCAGAGCGGTGCTCGATTCAAAGGGTGTTTCCAGCGGTGTCAGCGGCCCACGCAGTTCGCCATAAGCCGCTACTACACGCAATTCCTGCGTGTGTGGATCGCACAAACCAACCCAAGCACCCTTAAGGCCACCGCACTTGACTGCAATGCGGCATATTTCCTCGTACAACTGATCCGTCGCGCCGTTATGGAGAATGGTTTGATTGGTCAAACTGAGCGCCGCGTAAAAGCGGGTACTCCGCGCTAGGCGCTGTTCTGCCAATTTACGGCTGCTGATATCGTCCAATATGCTGATGAAGTATTCCGGTCGCCCTGAGGCTTCCCGCACCAGAGATACCGTGAGCTCGCTCCACACCACCGAGCCATCCTTACGCAGGTAGCGTTTCTCGATCGAAAAAGTTTGGATCTGCCCGGACAAAATCTGATGCTTCAAATACAGATCCTTGTCCAAATCATCAGGATGGGTGATGTCCTGAAAGGTCTTTTGCAGCAACTCCAAACGCGGATAGCCCACAATCGTACAGAGCCGATCATTGACTCGCAGCCAGTGCCCATCGGGCGCGACATGGGCAATACCAACCGCCGCTTGCTCGAAAGTACCGCGAAAACGGCGTTCGCGCTCAGCCAACGCGGCTTCTGTCTGCTTGCGTTCGGAAATATCGCGCACCACGGACTGAAAATAACGCTTTCCCTGGCTCATCAGCGGGCGGGCGCTGACTTCGACCGGAAAGGTGCTGCCATTTCGCCGCTGGTGCAGGACTTCAAACAATACGCCACCGGTCCGAGTCACCCGGTGGTAATCTTGCCGCACTGCATCCTGGTAGGCCGATGTGCGCAGCACGCTGATGTGCCGCCCCTTCAGTTCCTCTGGATGATAACCGTAGTAATTCCATACCTGATCGTTGGCTTCGACGATCAAGCCATCCTCGGTCAACAGGAGCACGACATCTAACGATTGCTGGGCGAGCTGCTCGTACCGGTATTTGAGATGGGTGTGCTCAAGTTCACCACGCAGACGCTCCAGCTCAAAGCGTGATCTAGCATTCTGCCACCACAGTACAACCCCGGCGATGCTGGAAGCCAGCACGAACAACAGCACGAATCCGACCCACAATACGAGCTGTCGAACGTGAGGGAGCTTCTCGTAGCCAAGATTCTCGATCATTTCGTGGTAGACCAGCGCATCCAGCAGATAGGTCACCATGACCAAGACGATCAGCACGACCACCAGCATCCAGACGGTCCAAGGAATGGTAGGGATCGGGAGTATCTTCCGGCTGGCAACCGTGTCTGGTTCGGTTTCGAAACGGCGGATGAGCATATACAACAGCAGGGCCGTTACCCCCACGAAGATCCAGGCCTTGGCGGTTTGAATGCGGGTCAATACCAGCGGATCGACGCCCAGCCATAGGACAAGCTGATCAGACCCGAAAATCCAGAACGCCGCAGTCAACGCATAGATGAGTGTTAAGAATAACGATCGTGATATGCCCATTCACATTCAACACCAATGCCTGATCTGCCACGACCGATGTCCTCTGGTGATGAGGATAACTCCATGACTTTGGGCAATCGGCGCCGCTTTGCCCCTGTTTTGCTCCATTTTTGGGTCGATCCGGCAAGAGTATCCGAGATCACGTAGCGATCAGAAACCTATGTAAAGATTGCCAGGCTTAAGCCTGGAACGCATACTGACTTATGCGATTCCATGATCCGTCATTACTTGTTCATGGAAATGCCTAAGAATCCAGGGAGGATTTATTGAGTTGAAACCAACCAGTGCGCCCTCAATCAAGCATAACAGCATTATTCCTAGTGTGCAGTGAGGGTTCTCCAGTACAGCATCACAATATTTCCTGCCTCATTGACCGTTATCAGGTACACGACGACGGTGTTTAAACGGAACACCTCATGCAACGTAGCGATATCTTGGCTTTCTTGCTTGCCCTTGGCATCACCGGTTCGCTGATCTGGGCGCTGATATACTTCATCAATGTCTGGTGGCCACGGCTACCCAAGGTCGTCGCTCTGAGCATTTGCATCCTGCTGGCCGTGATGGTGATTGGCTACCCCATTTATGCACTGGCGCGCTGGTCAGACCGCTATCTGGCGCGGATGCAAACCACCAAGACGCATGGGGCGGACAAGGATTAAACGAAGTCTCACGCTGAAATCCACGCGATACTAGCCAACCCTCTCATGTTCACCCTGTTACGAAACTGGCTTCGCCACCGACTGGGGCAGCCTCAAATTCCAGCAGCCGCATGGCAATCGGCCATGGCAGCGCTACCGTTGATTGCTCGTTTGCATCCGCCAGACCGAGAACGGCTACGCAGTCTGGCAACGCTGTTTCTGCAACAAAAAGCGCTGGAACCGGCGGGCGGTTTGGAGCTAGCACCCGAGATGGGACCACGCATCGCCGTCCAAGCCTGCCTACCGATTCTCAACCTCGGATTAGACTATTATCGAGACTGGAGTTCGATCATTCTCTATCCAGAAGGCTTTCTCGCCCGCCACGAATACACGGACTCAAATGGCTTGGTCCACAACATCCATCGGCCGCTGATCGGCGAAGCCTGGGAACGCGGGCCAGTGATCCTGTCCTGGGCCAATGTCGCGGCCAGCACCACCGAATCGGGTCATAACGTCGTGATCCATGAAATGGCTCATAAGCTGGATATGCTGACCGGCAGGGTTAACGGCCTGCCCCCCTTACACCGCGACATGGCAGTACAGGATTGGAGCCAGATCTTCAACGATGCGTATCAGCATTTATGCCAGGAAGTAGACTGGGGTCGGCCGACAGCGGTGGACCCCTACGCCGCCGACAGTCCTGGCGAATTTTTCGCGGTGATCAGCGAAGCCTTTTTCACAACGCCCGAACGGGTTATCGAAGCCTATCCAGACGTTTACCAGCAGCTTCGAGCCTTCTATCGGCAAGATCCGCTAGCTCATCACAGCTAGCGAGCGCCTCGATTACCAAAAATCATCCAGCTTGGCCCGCTCCCACGAGGCACGCAAAACCCGCCAATCGTTCTTAGCTTGGCGGGTTAGTTCAAGATCAAAGCGGTACAGATCGGCGTTGAGATCGATCAATTGATCGGCGCTGTTCATCGGTCGAGCGGCCATCGCCACCGCGATGCTGGCCATGGCATGATCCGGCCCAGTCAGGACGATATCGCGAATACGAACAAACAGATGTACGGATTGATTGCGCAGAATATACAAGCGCATCAGTTGCTCCACCGCCTTGTGGTCGCGCCCCTCGGAATCGCTATAGTTGTCTGCGATCACAGTGCGCAGATCGCCTATGTTGCGTTCCTCAGCCGCCGTTTGGGCACGGGCGATGAATTGGCGAATTTCAGTCTCGGGGGAATCAGCCGGACCTGAGCAGGCTGTCATCAGTAGGAGCACGACCCAGAACCCTAATCGGCCACGGTATTGGGTTATCATTTCCATTCGGATATCTCTACTCGCTGTTATCGATTGATCACGGGTGGCGATTTTATCCACTCTCTTCACCCGTGCGGGATCTGCTATGGACCACCAATTTGCAATCGTTGACAAGACTCTTTGCTATCGCGGCTTTTTCCGCATGGAGAAATATCGCCTACGACATGAGCTGTTTACCGGTGGCTGGAGCCCGGAAATCATCCGCGAGTGCCTGGAACGCGGCCACGCGGTCGCGGTCCTGTTGTTCGACCCGGAACGCGACCGGGTGGTGCTGTTGGAGCAATTTCGGGTAGGGGCACTGGAATTCCCCGGCGGTCCTTGGCTGCTGGAGATTGTCGCTGGCATCATGGACAAACCCACCGAGACCTCAGAAGAGGTGGCACGGCGCGAAACAGCCGAAGAAGCCGGTTGTGAGCTGTTGGATCTGATACCGATTTGCCATTATCTGGTCAGCCCCGGTGGCACCTCGGAAAGCATTACCCTGTTCTGTGGTCGGGTGAATACCACGAATCTAGCTCCCGGTACCCGAGGAATTGCCGCCGAACATGAGGATATCTGGTTACACCTCGTATCCCGCACCGAAGCACTAGAATTGCTGCACTCCGGCCGCATCAATTCGGCGGCACCGATCATTGCCTTGCAGTGGCTGGAGCTGAATCGATCAAAACTGCTGGAGCGCTGGGGACTGGCACTGCCGACCTAGATCCCCAGCCGACTCAATTCAGGATCGGGCTGTGATCGCTCCCAGATCAAGCGAAACAGCTCCAGCAGTTCCTTCAGGCGCTCGCTGGGTTGCGGTTCGTAACCGCCAATTAGGCGGCGTGGGTCGCTGAAACGCAGTAACACCCGCTCATCGGCGATGACGAAAGCCTGACCTAATTCCGGCCGATCTGGAATTTCCGAGCGATTCGGTGTACGCAGCACCAGCGCACTGCTCAGACGTTCGCTCAAGCGCATCAGCCGGGGGCAATCGCTACGCCATTCCCGAGCCGATGGCAAGATCAGATGCAGCCGCGATTTGGGTTGACCCACGACCTGCCGACGAATGGCATCGACGATATCGGAATCGTCGTACAGCTCAGGCCGTACCAAAGGCGTATACAACAGCAGTGTGCGCCGCATGCCACCGAGCAGATCCAGCAGGGCGCGCCGACTGTCATCCAACCCGTTGAGCGTCACCAGGGCAAGCCGTTCCTCATTGCTCATCGCCGTTACCTCACTTCAATCTACGATCCACTCAATGAGACGATGACGAAATTCTGATGAGGCTCAGACCAACGTACGGTGACTTGACTGCCAGACTGCGGGAAACTAGGCATAACATATTGCTTAGCTACTCCAGTCAGGTACTCCACGCCTAGAGTGGTCACCGTGAAGCTGACATTGGCAAACTCCACGTTATCGGCGAAGGCTTGCACGGTATGCGTGCCATTGCCCAATCGGTTCCAGTTGAAGGTATAACCGAAGCCGTTATTCGTGTCGCCGCAAGTCGCCGCCGTATCTTCTCGGGTGGTACCGTAGGCTACTCGTTGCCGTGCCCCACCATCGATCTGCACTTCTATAGTGCTGGCCTGACAGACCCAGCCACGGATCAAACCAATTCCGCTTTCGAAGGAACCCTGTTGTGGGCTTTCCAGATAAGCGGAAGATTGCACGCTCGCAGCCGACTGAAGGTCGGCGCGTTGGCTAGTGCCCGAGATCACGAAGTTTTGATGAGGCTCAGACCAAGTGAGGGCGATGCTGCTACCGGTCTGTGGAAAGTTGGGCAGGAGATAGGTTCCGCTGGCTCCGGTCAGATACTCCACACCCAAAGTGGTCACCGTGAAGCTGACATTGGCGAACTCCACATTATCAGCAAAAGCTTGCAGCGTGTGAGTACCATTACCTAGTCGGCTCCAGTTGAAGGTATAACCGAAGCCGTTGTTAGTATCGCCACAGCTTGCGGCCGTATCCTCCCGTGTAGTGCCGTAGGCCACCTGTTGCCGTGCCCCTCCGTCGATCTGCACCTCCACGGTGCTGGCTTGGCAAACCCAGCCTCGGATCAGGCCAACCCC
>JACSSB010000236.1 GCA_014879435.1 Phycisphaerales bacterium | reverse complement strand
TCGCCGCTATCGAGTTGCTGCGCTCCGGCCAGAACCGGAATCCATAATGCTAATATTGCCGCCAGCCATGCTGACCACTTCATCTTCTTCATCGCACCTAACTCCTCGTCGAATTTTTCAGTTCGCAGTTTTCAAATCCACGATTTTTATCGTATGCCTCAGCCTAGGAAGAAAGGACTGAATCTGTACTGAACATCCAGCATAATTTTCCAAATTTGTCCTTTTCGCCTCTTAATAGAGAACCTGTTCGATTCAGTCCAGATTCATTATTAACCTGTTAGCCTGTAAGCTAATTTATATTTTTTATAGAGAAATTATCCGCTCATGTCCCAAACTTCCCAGCGATGGCGGTACCTGCCGCTCCTCGTGCTCACTGGCCTTCTGGCCACTACCAGCGTGTCGGCACAATCCGATTACCGGCAGCAGGGGAATGATGAGCGTAGGTCGTCGCTTCGTCAGTCTGCCGATCCTGATCGAGCCGCCAACGCCGCACGTCAAGCTACGGGCGGGCGCGTGCTGGGCGTGCAGGGTACCGAGCGCGATGGCCGACCCGGCTATCAAGTTCGCATCCTGCAACAGGATGGCCGTGTACGCAGCCTGCATTACGACTCCAGCAGCGGCGCCATGCGCGACTGAATCTCCTCTCCAACCCAATATTCCCTCATGCGCATTCTTATCATAGAAGATGAACCCCCGCTGCTGGATCGGGTGACCGCCCAACTGCGAGAGCAAGGCTACGCCGTAGATACCGCCATTGATGGTCGCACCGGTCTCTATCTGGGTCAGGAATACCCGATAGATGCGGCGGTGGTCGATCTTGGCTTACCGGATTTATCGGGGATCGAGGTGATCCGCCGCTGGCGGGCCGATGGACGACGCTTCCCGATTCTGATTCTTACCGCCCGCGGTCGCTGGCAGGATAAGGTCGAGGGCCTAGAAGCCGGTGCTGATGACTATCTGGTCAAACCCTTCCACATGGAAGAATTGCTAGCGCGGCTACGCGCCTTGATCCGCCGTACCGGCGGCTGGACCCAGGCGATCCTAAGTTGTGGACCGATTGCCCTCGATACTGGTGCACAACTGGTGACCTTGGCCGGTCAAGCAATCGAAGTCACCGCTTATGAGTACAAATTATTGGAATACCTGATGCTGCATGCCGGCACCGTGATCTCCAAAACCGAGCTGACCGAGCACCTCTACCAGGAAGACGAAGATCGTGACAGCAACGTGCTGGAGGTACTGGTCGGTCGCCTACGCCGCAAACTCGATCCTGATCGAGAGCTGAACCCCATCGAAACCTTGCGAGGACGCGGCTACCGGCTTCGGTTGGAACGCTCCGCTGGCTGATGATGAAATCCCTCAGCGGTCGCCTACGCATCGCCGCCAGCGGGGTACTGGTTGCTTTTCTCGGCTTGACCGGCCTGACTCTGGATCGGGCCTTTCGTGACAGTGCGATGGCCGCCGTCCATGAGCGTCTGCAAGCGCAAGTTTACATGCTGCTGGGTGCGGCTAATCTGGATACCTTCAACCGCCTCACCTTACCGCAAGCCCTGCCAGAAGCCCGCTTTTCCACCCCGGATTCTGGTTTGTACGCCGATGTGATGGACAGCCAAGGAAACTTGGTCTGGCGCTCGCCCTCGCTATTGGGCATGGCGCTGCCCTTTTTCCCGGCGGTGCGAACGCCCGGCGATACCCAGTTCGCACCGCTGGATGCCTCGAATGGAACGCCGTTGTTCGTGCTGGCTTTTACCGTCAGTTGGGAAACCACCGCCAATCAGTATCGGCTCTACACTTTTCGAGTCGCCGAAACCCAATGGAACTTCCTCGATCAACTGTGGAGCTTCCGTCGCAGTTTATGGGGCTGGCTGCTAGCGGCGACTGGGGTACTGCTGGCAGCACAGGGCTTAATCCTGCGCTGGAGTTTGCAACCGCTACGACGGGTCGCCGCTGAAGTCACCGAGATCGAAGCGGGCCGCCGCACCGAACTTAGCAGTGATTATCCCGAGGAACTGCAACCCCTGACCACCAATCTGAATGCGCTGCTGCGCCAGAGCCACGCCCATGTGGAACGTTATCGCAATGCGCTGGGTAATCTGGCGCATAGCCTGAAGACGCCACTGGCAGTGATACATAGCGCTCTGGAAAACGAGGCAAACCACCGCGAACAGCGGCGAACCCTGCAAGAGCAACTGGAAAGGATGAATCGCACGGTGGACTATCAGTTGCAACGGGCCGCTGCCTCGGGACCCATCGCTCTGAGTACACCGCTGCCCGTCGCACCGCTGACACGCAAGATTCTGGATTCGCTGGCCAAGGTCTATGCCGACCGGGCGCCGCGCCTGAGCAGCGAAGTCGGCCAAACCACCCTGTTTCATGGTGATGAGGGCGATCTGCTGGAAATCCTGGGCAATCTGGCCGACAACGCCTGCAAATGGTGTCGGCACCGAGTAGTGGTCCGCGCCTATCCCGGTGAGCGCGGCGAGTTGGTGCTTGAAGTTGAGGATGACGGACCCGGCATTCCAGCGGATCAGGCGCCACTCCTGCTGGATCGAGGCCAACGCGCCGATCCTAGCGTGGCCGGACACGGTATCGGCCTAGCCGTCGTGCGCGATCTGGTCGAAGAAGTGTATTACGGCCAGCTCAATATCAGCCGCGGTCGCCTCGGCGGAGCGCTGGTACAGGCTCGGCTGCGCTCCCAGTTAAACCGTCGAAAGCACTAGAAACAACCCAATTGGGAGTGAGAAGCCCAAGATAAAAACCGCTTTGCCTGCGTGCCCCATCTTTCTGGAAACAAATAAAATAAATAGGAGGCTTGTCATGCTGTCCATCGCCACCTTCAACCTGTGCAATCTCGGTGTTGACGCCGCACCCACTCGGCTATCGCAGCTCGGCACGATCATCGCTCGTGATTTGGGTGGCCCGGATATCCTGGCCGTGCAAGAGATCATGGCGGAAAATGCGCCGTTGTCAGATGGACAAGTTCCCGCCGACTCCGCGTACCAAGCATTGAGTACGGCCATCGCTGATGCGGGTGGTCCGCGCTATGATTTTCGTGAGATTCCACCGTTGGCTCATCAGGATGGGGGCATGGCTGGTGCCAATATTCGGGTTGGGCTCCTGTTTGATCCATCACGAATCCACTTTCCCGATCGCGGGCACGCTGGCCCCGGAGATAGCACCGGCATTCGCTTCAGTGGCGGTTACCCCAGTCTGACGCTCAACCCCGGCCGCATTGCTCCGCTACACCCGGCTTTTGCCGGTGATCCACGCCATCATTGGGTACCCTGTCGCAAAACCCTGGCGGCGGAATTTGAATGGAATGGACAACGCTTATTTGTGATCGTCTGCCATTTCAAATCGATGCGCTCAGTGACGCGCCGCGAAGAGGATTACGCCAAAAAACAGCGCCATACCCAAGCCGAGATCATCCATGACTTCGCCACCGATTTACTGGCTTGCGACCCGAAGGCGGCGATTGTGTTGCTGGGCGACCTCAACGATGTACTAGGCTCCAAGACCTTAAAACTGCTCAAGGGTGAGCTGTTTCATAACCTGCTGGAAGATTTCCCGCAGGGGCGAGTTTATACTCACCGACACGGTACTCACCTGCAGGCGCTGGATCATATTCTGGTCAGCCCGGTGCTGCGGCGCGAAGCGATGGTGTATATCCCACACGTCAATAGCAACAGTGCCCCAGGCGATCCAGAACCGGTCAGCGATCACGATCCGGTGCTGGCCAAGCTACCGGCATGGGCATCCCCGGATTGTCGCGTTTGAATTGCAAGTGCGGACATCCACCAACCGTTTCATTGAGCCATTCCCAGCACCCGATTCCCGGAGCCTATCCACTCGGCTCCACGCCACGTTCATCCACACGCATCCGTCATGACCGTCGAAACTACGCACTCTTCTTCTACCTATCCGCTCGATACCTACTGGAGTCCAGTGGTCCATCGGCTTACCCCTTATGTGCCTGGGGAGCAACCCAAGTTGAGCCATCCAGTCAAGCTCAACACCAACGAAAATCCTTATGGCCCCTCTCCCAAGGTGCTGGATGCCATTCATGCCGAGCTGGCGGATACCCTACGCCTCTATCCAGACCCAAATGCCGAACGGCTAAAGCAGGCCATCGCCGATTACTACACCATCACGCCCGCTCAGGTGTTCACGGGCAATGGTTCGGATGAGATATTGGCCTTCGCCTTTCAGGCTCTGCTGAATCATTCAACGCCTTTGCTATTTCCCGACATCAGCTACAGTTTCTATCCGGTTTACTGCGGACTGTACGCTATCGATTTCACCACGGTGCCGTTGGCCGAGGACTTCACGCTGCACATCGCCGATTATCTACGGCCAAATGGCGGCATCATTTTCGCCAACCCCAACGCCCCCACCGGTCGCCTGCTGCCGCTGGCCGACATTGTGTGGTTGCTGGAACGTAACCGCGATTCAGTCGTGGTGGTAGACGAAGCCTATATCGACTTCGGCGGCGACACCGCCATTCCCCTGGTGGACCGTTTCCCGAATTTGCTGGTGGTACAAACTCTGTCCAAATCGCGCTCACTGGCGGGATTGCGGGTCGGGCTGGCAGTCGGTCACGAGCATCTGATCACAGCCCTGGAACGGGTCAAAAACAGTTTCAATTCCTATCCTCTGGATCGGTTGGCCATCGCTGGGGCAGTCGCCGCATTCGAGGATCGCCAACACTTCGAGCACACCCGACAAAAAGTGATGACCAGCCGCACCGAGCTGACGGTGGCGCTGAGTCAGCTCGGCTTCGAGGTTCTTCCCTCGACGGCCAATTTCGTGTTCGCCCGTCACCCGAAGCATGACGCTGCCGCACTGGCTGCGGCGCTGCGCGAACAGCAGGTGATCGTTCGCCACTTTCATCAACCGCGTATCGCGCAATTTCTGCGGATCACGGTCGGTCGTCCCGATCAGAATGCGGCACTACTCGCCGCGTTGACGCACATGCTGACGGAGGGTTGAAGCGTGCAACTGCGCGAACTGGCCGCCTATACCGATCGTCTGCTGGAAATCGACCGTTTCAGTGATTACTGCCCGAACGGTTTGCAGGTCGAAGGTCGAAGAGAGATCCGCACGCTGATTGGCGGCGTCACCGCCTGCCAAGCGCTGCTGGATGCGGCGGTGGAGTGTGGCGCCGATGCCCTACTGGTGCACCACGGTTATTTCTGGAAAGGCGAAGATCCACGCCTGATCGGTATGAAGTACCGGCGACTGGCCACCCTGCTCCGCCACGACATCGGCCTACTGGCTTATCATTTACCGTTGGATGCGCACCCGGAACTGGGCAACAACGCCCAGCTTGCTCAGAAGCTGGATTTGCTCGTTACCGGTACTATCGGTGGCAACGGTCGCAGTCCCGATCTGGTGATGCTGGGAGAACCGGCCACCCCGGTCGATGCGACGGCTTTCGCCAATCGGATCACCGAACGGCTTGGTCGATCACCCCTGCATATCTCAGGTAGCGATGCTCCCATCCGCCGACTAGCCTGGTGCAGTGGTGGGGCACAATCCTTCATCGTCACTGCCCACGAGGCCGGAGTTGATGCATTCCTGAGCGGCGAAGCATCGGAGCAAACCGTACATTTCGCCCGCGAAAACGGCCTGCATTTCTTTGCCGCCGGTCATCACGCCACCGAGCGTTACGGCGTACAGGCGCTGGGTGCGCATCTGGCACGGCAGTTTGATCTGCAATTTGCATTCATCGACATCGACAATCCGGTTTGAATGCAGACTTTAGGGCCTCTTTTGGAGGCTGAAAGCTCAACCCGATCCCGCTTCCCACTTCCGCTTTATCCAATCGGCTTGCCCCTGATCACCACGATCATAGGGGCGAGCTCCCTATCTCGCCCAGAATTCACGTTAAAATCAGGCCAGCGCGCATGGCGTGGCTTCGTCAAAAACCTTATTATATTTGGCGAAGCTTATTGCGATGACGGGTGATCCTATCTACCACGCACCCGTCCAAAAAAAATATAACGACATTAACACCTTGGAAGTCCATGCTCGACGCAATAATCCAATTTTAACAACCCGTTTCCCCATTCGGACGGGCTTTCAAGCTCCCCCGCCGCCGGTCCTGCCAGCGGTGGCCGCCATGATAAGGAGTAGAGCATCCATGCAAGACATCATCCATCAATTAGAACAAAAACGAACCGCTGCCCGCATGGGCGGGGGGCAACGCCGCATCGATGCACAGCACAAGCGGGGCAAGCTCAGTGCGCGGGAGCGCATCGAAGTACTGCTCGACCCAGGCAGCTTCGAGGAATGGGATATGTTCGTGGAGCATCGCTGTACCGATTTCGGTATGGCCGATACTTCGATTCCAGGCGATGGCGTAGTCACCGGCTACGGAACCATCAACGGTCGCATCGTCTTCGTCTTCAGTCAGGATTTCACCGTACTTGGCGGTTCGCTCTCTGAACCTCACGCCGAAAAAATCTGTAAGATCATGGACCATGCCATGAAGGTCGGTGCACCGGTCATTGGCCTGAACGACTCCGGTGGCGCCCGTATCCAGGAAGGTGTGGACTCGCTGGCAGGTTATGCCAACGTTTTCCAGCGTAACGTCATGGCCTCTGGGGTCATTCCACAAATTTCCCTGATCATGGGTCCCTGCGCGGGCGGCGCGGTGTATTCACCGGCCATGACCGACTTCATCTTCATGGTCAAGGACACCTCCTACATGTTCGTCACCGGTCCCGATGTGGTGAAGACCGTGACCCATGAGGAAGTCACCGCCGAAGAGCTGGGCGGTGCCATGTCGCATTCAGTCAAGTCGGGCGTGTGCGATCGGGCCTTCGAGAACGATATCCATGCGCTGCTGATGCTGCGTCGCTTCATCAATTTCCTGCCTGCCAACAACAAGGAAAAGCCCCCGTTCCGGCCCACGCCTGATCCGGTGGACCGCATGGATTTCTCGCTGGATACCCTGATTCCCGATAATGCCAATAAACCCTACGACATGAAGGAATTGATCCTGAAGGTCGTGGACGACGTCGATTTCTTCGAGATCCAACCCGACAACGCCAAAAATATCATCGTCGGTCTGGCGCGCATGGATGGTTGGCCTGTAGGTATTGTCGCCAATCAACCCATGGTTCTGGCAGGCTGTCTGGACATCAAGTCCTCGATCAAAGCCGCCCGCTTCGTACGCTTTTGCGATGCTTTCAATATTCCGATCATCACTTTCGTCGATGTCCCTGGCTTCATGCCGGGTACGGCGCAGGAATACGGCGGTATCATCAAGCACGGCGCCAAGCTGCTGTACGCCTATGCCGAATGCACCGTTCCTAAGGTCACCATTATTACCCGCAAGGCCTACGGTGGCGCCTATGACGTTATGAGTTCCAAGCACTTGCGCGGCGACGTCAATTTCGCCTGGCCGACCGCCGAAATCGCGGTGATGGGACCCAAAGGTGCGGTGGAAATCATCTTCCGCCAAGACATCGGCGATCCGGCCAAGATCGAGGCTCGTACCGAAGAATATCGTAGAAAATTCGCCAACCCGTTCATCGCTGGTCATCGCGGCTTCATCGACGATGTCATCATGCCGCACGGTACCCGCAAGCGGATTTGCCGCTCGTTGGCCATGCTACGGGATAAGGAACTCGAAAATCCGTGGCGTAAGCACGGCAACATTCCGCTGTGAGGGAGAAGCGACTCATGTTTAAGAAGATTCTTATCGCCAACCGTGGCGAAATTGCCTGCCGTGTCATCAAAACGGCCCGCAAAATGGGCATTAAAACCGTAGCCGTTTACTCCGAAGCGGATCGCGACGCGCTGCATGTGGCAATGGCCGACGAAGCCGTACTCATCGGGCCACCGCCCACCGCGCAAAGCTATCTGGTGATGGAACGCATCCTTCAAGCCTGTAAGGACACCGGTGCCGAAGCGGTCCATCCCGGCTATGGCTTCTTATCCGAGCGCTCGGCCTTTTGCGAGGCATTGGAACAGGAAGGGATCGCCTTCATCGGCCCGAAGGTCCGAGCCATCGAGGCGATGGGCGACAAGATCACCTCCAAGATCTTAGCCAAGGAAGCGGGCGTCAATACCGTGCCCGGCTACACCGATATCATCCAAAATGCCGATCATGCCTTGCAGATCGCTCGCGATATCGGCTATCCCGTCATGCTGAAAGCCAGTGCGGGCGGCGGTGGCAAGGGCATGCGCGTGGCTTGGAATGATGCCGAATGCGTCGACGGTTTCGAGCGTGCCACCAACGAAGCGCGCTCTTCCTTCGGTGACGACCGGGTGTTTGTCGAGAAATACATCGAAGAACCGCGCCACATCGAAATCCAAATACTGGGCGACAGCTTCGGTAATATCATCTATCTGGGTGAGCGCGAGTGCTCCTTACAACGCCGCCATCAAAAGGTGATCGAGGAAGCGCCTTCTCCGTTCCTGGATGAGAAAACACGCCGGGCAATGGGCGAACAAGCCGTAGCACTGGCGCGGGCGGTAGATTATCAATCGGCCGGTACGGTCGAGTTCATCGTCGATGCCAAGCGTAATTTCTACTTCCTGGAAATGAACACGCGCTTGCAGGTCGAACATCCGGTGACCGAATACATCACGGGGCTGGATCTGGTCGAACAGATGATCCGCATCGCCGCTGGCGAAAGATTGAACTTGACCCAAGAAAATGTCCGTCTCAAGGGTTGGGCAATCGAAGCCCGCGTTTATGCCGAAGATCCCTTCCGCAACTTCCTGCCTTCCATCGGCCGCTTGGTCAAGTATCTGCCGCCGAAGGAAAGCGAAGTGGTCCGAGTGGACACCGGCATTTACGAAGGCAGCGAAGTGTCGATGTATTACGACCCGATGATCGCCAAGCTGATCACTTACGGTTCGACCCGCGACCGCGCCATCGCCCACATGCGCGATGCCTTGAACGAATTTTTCATTCGTGGCGTCCAGCACAATATCAGCTTCCTAGCGGCTTTGATGGTCCACACTCGGTTCATGACCGGTCGGATCAGCACCAATATGATCGCCGAGGAATATCCCAATGGCTTCCATGCCACTGATGTTCCCCATGACGATCCGGCATTGCTGATCTCGGTGGCCGCCTTCTTGCACCGCCGCTATCTGGATCGCGCTGCTAAGATCGATGGGCAACTGCCCGGCCATGAACGGGTAGTCAACAACGATTGGGTGGTGTTCATGGGTGACGAACAGCATCCGGTGCATATCGAGCCAGCAGAAGGTGGCTACGATGTGGTGTACATGGAAGAAAACTACCAGGTGCGCAGCAACTGGCAGTTCGGTTATCCGCTGTTCAAGGGCACGCTGAATGGCACCGAGATCTGTATTCAGGTCGAGCGTCGCGACATGGTCTACCGTTTATTCCACTGGGGTTCCCAGGCGGATGTGATGGTATTGTCGCCACGCATGGCCGAACTGCAGGCGCTGATGCCAATCAAGGCACCACCGGATCTCTCCAGATTTCTGCTGTCACCGATGCCAGGTCTGCTGACCAAGCTTAACGTCACGGTTGGCCAAGAAGTCAAGGCAGGCGAAGATCTGGCCGTGATTGAAGCGATGAAGATGGAAAACGTGTTGCGCGCCGATCACGACTCCAAGGTTGCCAAGGTTCTTGCGGCGCCGGGTGATAGTCTGGCCGTGGATCAACCGATCATCGAATTCGAATGATCGTGTGTGCGGCCGACCTGCTTGGCGGGTGGGCTGCACATTTGGCTCACCCTTTATACTGAAAAACCGGCCTCTTCATTATGGGCCGGTTTTTTTTGGTCTTCCTTCAGTACCGAAATCGTACTTATCCGGCACCCTTATGCGAACGACAGTTCAGCCACCGCGTAAGAATCTCCAGCAACGTCGTACCCAAGAAGTGTTCTGTGGCACCAATTCCGGATTGATACCGTACGCTAAGAAATGCTTACTATAGCGTTTATCCGATTCCATGATGTGCTTGGTTAACCAAACCTTCAAAAAATGAACTAATTCGAAGCTGATGGAGTGTCTTCCATCGGCTAACTTCTCACGTAGATCCTGCAACTGCGCGATCAATTGATCGTGTTCTACTTTATGCCATGCATAGTCTGGACAATGCGTGATGTGCATCAGACTTTCTTCGACAGCAAAATGCACTCGGGTATATTCACCCAATCGCTCAAGGATGCTGTTGGTAATCTGCGCGGCATGTCGTTCCAGGACTGCCTGGTGCATCTGATTCAATAAATCCACCAGCATCTTGTGCTGCTCGTCGATCTCTTCAACGCCCACGCTGAGTTCATTGGACCATTCGACAAATTTGCTCATGAGTCTCAATATCCTCGCTGCTTACCAGAAAAAAAATGACCACCGTGCAACCACGGCGGTCATAGGGATATTATCTCAACCCAGTAGGATTTTGAAACCTATCATAGAGATAGTTTTCACTCTCCGCACTTGGGGCTAATTACTTGACCAAACGCATCTTGACATAAGAGCCTGGAGCATCCTCGATCACTGGCAATTGGCCGGTTCCGGGTACCCGAGCGGGCACTTTCTCGCCCGAATTCTTGCTCAGCCACTTATACCAATCCGGCCACCAGGAGCCTTCGGTCTGCTTGGCTTCCTTCAGCCACTCATCCGGATCGACCGGATGCTTGGGGTTGGTCCAATAGAAGTACTTATTCGCTGCTGGCGGATTGATCGGGCCGGCGATGTGGCCGGAACCACTGAGCACAAACTTCACCTGACCACCGAGTAGCAGGGTACCGGCATAGTTGGACTTCCAGGGCGCGATATGATCTTCGATAGCCGACAGGAAGTAAGTCGGTACCTTGACCTGGCTCAGATCAATCGGAGTGCCCAGCAGGGAAATTTCACCTGGATTCTTCAGCCGATTATGCTGATAGAAGTTGCGCAGATAGAAGCTGTGCATCCTCGCCGGCATCCGGGTGGAATCCGAGTTCCAGTACAGCAGATCGAAGGGGAACGGATCTTTGCCCAACAGGTAGTTGTTGATGAAGAACGACCAGATCAAATCATTGGCGCGCAGCATGCTGAAAGTAGTTGCCATCTCGCTGCCATCAAGATAGCCCTGCTGTTCCATCCGTTTTTCCAGCGAGGAGATCTGCTCTTCCTCGATGAACACCTCCAACTCACCCGGATGGGTGAAATCCAACATGGTGGTCAGGTGGGTTCCAGAACTGATGCGCGGAGTACCTTTCGCCCCTAGATAGGCGTTGGTGATCGCCAGCAGCGTGCCACCCAGGCAGTAGCCCAGCGCGTTGACTTCGTGCTCACCCGTGGCTTTCTCGATCGCATCCAGCGCCGCCAGCGGACCATCGCGGAGATAATCATCGAAGGCCTTATCAGCCATCTTTTCGTCCGGGTTGATCCAGGACATCAGAAAGACGGTGAATCCTTGATCTACGGCCCACTTGATCAAGGAGTTCTTTGGCCGCAGATCCATAATGTAAAACTTGTTAATCCACGGCGGGAAGATCAGCAGCGGCTTCTTGAATACGTCCGGTGTCGTGGGATCGTATTGCAGAAGCTGCATCATTTCGTTCTGATAGATGACCTTACCGGGTGTGGTGGCGACATTTTTACCCAGTTCGAAGGCATTGAGATCCGTCATCCGGATGTTGAGCTTGCCTTTGCCACGCTCGATGTCATCGAGCATGTTTTTCAATCCATTGATCAGATTCTCACCGCCAGACTCGATGGTCGCCCGCAGCGCTTCGGGATTGGTCATCACGAAGTTGGTGGGAGACAAAGCGTCAATGAATTGACGGGTGTAGAACATCAATTTCTTCTTGGTTTTGTCGTCGAAGCCCTCGACGTCCGCAACCATGTCCTGAATCCAACCTGCCGTCATCAAATAGGACTGCTTGATATAGGAGAACAGGACGTTATCCTGCCAATCATCGTGCTTGAAGCGCTTGTCGCCTTTCTCCGGGCGCACTACAGGCTCTACCGGTTGGCCAAACATAGCCGGCAAAGTCTTCTGCCACAAATCAAAATAATTTTGCCACAGGCCCATCTGTGCCTGGGCCAGCTTAGCCGGATCGGCCATGATCTTTTGAGTCAGCTCAAGGAAAGATTTGCCCAGACTGGAGGTGTCCTGCAAATCAAAAGCACCACTGCTTGCCTGCCGATTCAGGAATTCCTTGACGATGATCTGACTCTTCTCGGCCACATGAGAGAAGAGCTGGGCCATCTGTGCTGGGTCGGGCATTTTGATTTCCGGCAAACTGCGCTCAGGGGTTTTCTGTTCAGCCATGCGTGATTCCTCTTTATGGTGGTTCGTTAGACAGCAATCGTTATTTTAGCCACGCTCATGAGCCAGCGTCATTAGCCACTTAAAAAACGACAAGCGGGCAGGCCATCACGGAAACCCCGCATGGCCTGCCCACTCTCAGAAAACATCCAGTAATGAACCCTTATTTGGTCCCAGGGGTGGCGACCAGAGTCTTCAGCTCATGCAAGCTCTCGGTGACGCGCTTGTTGATAATGGCAAACGCTTCGGTGTTCGATTTACTAACCATCTCGGCCAGTTCGCGCATATTAGCCAGCGCTTGCTCGAAAGCCTTGCGGGCCAATTCAGCCTGCTTAGTGGTCATTTCTTGCGGGTTACTGCCCGCGCTGGCCAGCTGCTGGGCAACCGAAGAAACCTCGCTCATGGCCTGACTGAGAATTTCAGCCTGGCGCTGCGCTACTGCCTGCATGCCTTGTACCGCAGCTTGGTTGGCCGCAGTCAGCGCTTCGATATTCTTGCGCTGGGCGTCCATCACCGAGCTCATATCGATACCAGGGATTTTGACATCACCCATCATTTTGCTGAAATCGAACTTACTGAAATCGAACTTGCTGAAATCAACATTGGCGAAAGGATTGAAGGGATTGTTGGTCGACATGGGGTTTATTCCTCGTTAATCGGTTTAATTTGTGCACTGCAACATCGATAGGCTTATTCTGCACCGCACCATTCTGGGAGTCAACTATTTTTTTGCAGTGCAGCAATTTGCCCGGCACCCGTCATTCTTGTCGCCCCAAGCTCTTGGCGACGATCTCGTAGACATCCGGGGATAACTTTGGCGCCTCCAAAATACGCTCCAATTGATCCTGCATACCCTGCTGCCGGATCGGATCGAATTTTCGCCAGCGGGTGAACGCAGCCACCTGCCGGGCAGCGATCTGGGAATTGAACGCATTGAGCGCCAAAATCTGATCAGCAAGAAAAGTATAGCCACTCCCATCGACAGCGTGAAAATGCACGGGGTTGGACTGACAAAATGCACCGATCAGTGCCCGGACCTTGTTGGGATTTTTAAGGCTGAACGCCTCATGCCCCATCAGCGTCTTCACCAGATTCAAGGTATCCGGCAAGTAAGAAGTCGCCTGTAGCGTCAACCATTTATCTACGACCAGCGCCTCACCTCGCCAGCGCTCATAAAAAGCCGTCAGGGCGGCGCTCCGCTCTGGGCCATCGTGGTTGGCGAGCGAAACCAACGCACCTAACTGATCGCTCATGTTACCTGCCGTCTGAAATTGCTCAAGGCAGAGATCGAGTAGATTGGCCTCATCGAGCCGCATCAGGTATTCCAGGCAAACGTTCTTGAGCGCCCGCCGCCCGATGGCAGCAGCATCGGCGCGATAACCGTCTCGCTCACTGGAATGCAAAGTTTGGTAACGCGCCAACAGGGCCTCGCGCAAGCGTTGCGCCAGCGTCTGCTGCACGAAGAGTCGGGCATCATGGATACCATCCACGTCTATTACATCCATCTGTTCGGCCAGATAGATTTCGCTGGGTAGCGTCAATACCTGTGCCAGCAGTGCTGAGTCGACCCCGGATTCTAGCGCCTCTCCAAAAGCGTCACTGAACGATTCAGGGAGCGCCCAGCTACGCCCCTGGCGACGATCCGCAATCAAACCTAGGATGATACGCACCGCCAAGCTTTGGCCCGCATCCCAACGGTTGAAATCATCGTGGTCATAAGCCAATCGGAATCGTAAATCGGCGTCACTCTCGGCGCTATTTAGCTTCACTGGAGCGGAAAAACCGCGCAGCAGTGAAGGTACGGGCCGTGCCGGAACATTGACGAAGCGAAAAATATGCTCTGGTTCGCGCAATTCCAGCACCCGACTCGTGCCTTGCGCTGCATCCTCTCCCTGCAATTGCAGCGGTAGATCGCAGCCAGTGGCATCCAACAACCCCATCGCCAATGGAATATGAAACGGCTCCTTATCGGGTTGGCCCGGTGTTGGTGGGCAAGATTGGCGCACGCTTAGGGTATAGGTATGAGTTGCCGCATCGTAATCATCGTGGACGGTCAATTCCGGGGTACCCGCCTGATGATACCAGCGCTTGAACTGGCTCAGATCGGCATCATTGGCGTCGGCCATCGCCGCCACGAAATCGTCGCAAGTGACCGCCTGGCCGTCGTGACGCTGGAAATAAAGATCCATGCCGCGCTGGAAACCGTCCCGACCGAGCAGAGTCTCGATCATCCGGATCACCTCGGCACCCTTGTTGTACACGGTGACGGTGTAGAAATTGTTGATCTCGATGTAGGAGTCCGGTCGCACCGGATGTGCCATCGGTCCAGCATCTTGCGAGAACTGACTGGTGCGCAAAATCCGCACATCTTCAATACGTTTGACCCCACGCGAACCGAGATCGGAGGAAAATTCCTGATCACGGAATACGGTCAACCCTTCCTTGAGACTGAGCTGGAACCAATCGCGGCAGGTCACCCGATTACCGGTCCAGTTGTGAAAATACTCGTGGCCGATTACCCCGAGAATACCCTGATAATCCGCGTCGGTGGCCGTTTCTGGTTTGGCCAACACATACTTGGTATTGAAAACATTGAGGCCCTTGTTCTCCATCGCCCCCATGTTGAAATCGCCAACGGCGACGATCTGATAGAGATCCAGATCGTATTCCAGCCTAAAGCGTCGCTCATCCCAGGCCATGGCCTGCTTGAGCGAATACATCGCATGTTCACACTGATCGATATTTTCTGGTTCGACGTAAATACGCAGCGTCACCACGCGGCCGGAGCGAGTGCGGAAGGTGTCTTCGAGATGGCGAAGATTGCCAGCGACCAGGGCAAACAGATAGCAGGGCTTAGGAAAAGGATCGTGCCAAGTGGCCCAATGCCGACCGCCGTCCAACTCGCCGCTGTCCACCGGATTGCCATTGGACAACAGCACCGGGTAGCGGGCTTTGTCCGCGACCAAGGTCGTGGTGAAAACCACCATCACATCCGGTCGGTCCAGAAAATAAGTGATCTTGCGAAAGCCTTCCGCTTCGCATTGGGTGCAGAAGTTGCCGCTGGATTGATACAAGCCTTCTAACGAAGCATTGTCCTGCGGCCGAATCCGCGTCACTACCGTCAATTCGAAAGATGCCGGTGGATGCAACAGTGTCAGGTAGTCATCCTCGACCTGATAACGATCAGCCGCCAGCGGTGCACCGTCCATTTCCAGGGCGATCAGCTCCAATTGTTGACCGTCCAGCACCAGCGGCGTGTCGGCGGCTGTGGTATCGGCGCGTTCGAGCCGCAGGCGGGAGCGCACTGTGGTGAATTCCTCGCCCAGATCGAAATGCAGATCGACTGTCGGCAAATGATAGGCAGGTGGCGTGTAATCTTTCAGATAGGTGGTCTTGTGCGTATTGGTCAGCATGGCGAATCACAGGGTTGGAGTGAGTATGAAAGTGTTATCGATCCTCCTCTTGGAGGATCGATAATTTACTTTGTTCGGATATCACCCACACTGTCAGCCGCCGTGTGGTTCACCGAAGAAATCGATACGGAAAGGCCACTTTAGACGCGAAACTGCCGCACCAAATGCCGCAGCAAATGCAGATCGGATGGAGTTCTGATCGGCCCATAACGCAGACGGGCATAGAGTTGCGCAATCTTCCGCGCTGAAGCAGCCGCGTGCGGTCGACTGGCAGCCACCCGCTCACCAAAATCCAGCGGCCCCTCCTGTGGCTCACGTGTCAAACCATGTCGAGCCAATCGCGCACAGAATCGTTGCCAAGCTCGCGCTACTGGGTCGCGAGGACCGCGCTGACGCCAGCGCCAGCCGATAAAGAGCAAGCCGACTCCCCCCAGAGTCACGGTCATCGCCACTGTCATCTCGGCCCAATCCACAGGCCCAAAGCCAAGCCCTGACAAAAACTCTTTCTGTCGGTCGGGACCATAGGCCAGGACCCATTCATTCCAACTGTTATTCAATGAATCCCAGCTCAACGCCAGTTGCCGCAACCACTCGTAGTCGCCTTGACCGCCTCGTCGCGCCAGGAAAGGCAGCGACTCTGGGTCGGCTACCGCCGCGTATAAACCATCCTGTATCCGACCGGGTGCCACCGCCGCTGTGGGGTCGACCCGTACCCAGCCCCGCTCGGCCAACCAAACCTCGGCCCAGGCATGGGCGTCGGACTGGCGCACGATGAAATAGCCACCTTGTTTGTTGATTTCCCCACCCTGATAGCCGGTGACTACCCGTGCTGGGACTCCCGCCGCTCGCATCAGAAAAACGAAAGCACTGGCATAATGCTCGCAGAAACCTCGTCGTGTCCGAAATAGAAAATCGTCCACGCCATTAGCACCCAGTAGTGGTGGATTTAGGGTGTAATAAAATTCCTGTTCTCGGAATAAAGATAAAGCTGCGTTAACCCGATCCTCAGGGCGGGTCAGGCGCTCACGCCATTGCCCCGCCAATTCCCGAGCGCGGGCATTACCATATGCTGGTAACTGCAAGCCACGCTGGCGCTCTATTTCCGTCAATTCGCCGGTACGATAGCTTGGAAAAGACCGCATCTCGTAGCGGTATACCTCGTTAACCGGTTGATCGCGCAACAATTGAAACGAGGCGGTCATCCCGGCACGCGGTGGTAAACGTGCAGGCAGATCCAGCGCAAATAGCCAGTGCCGGTTGTTCGGTTCCAGAATGACCGCATAATCCACTGCGGCCCCGTCTGGCATAAAGGTTCTGGGCGTCTTTGCAGGCAACTCATCAAGGCGAGTCCAGCGGCGGCCATCGAAACGCCACAACACCGGCCCCCGCCAATAACGCTGATTTGGCGGTGGCACGGCGCTGGTGAATCGCACGCGAAACGTCACGGCGTCAGACTGGGCCAGCTCACTGACCGTACCGGGCATCATTTCATCGGACAATCCGGTACGTCCCTTGTAGGCATCTTTGGGAAGACCCCACAGTGGGCCGGGAATACGGGGAAATAGGATGAACAAAATCAGCATCACCGGGATCGCTTGCAACACCATCCCACCCGCCAACCGTAGCGGTGCCAATCCCCGCAAACCCGCATGCTGGCTAGGAATCAGGGATTGTGTCGCCAACATGACGAGTATCACCCCCAGCAGGTAAAGCACCATCGGAATTTCCTGGCTGTAGAGCAAGTTGCTCATCACCAGCAGGTAGCCCAGAAATATCAGCACCACACCGTCACGTAATACGCGGGTTTCCAGCAGCTTGCAGGCAGCCATTGCAATCAGCAGCGCCACCCCAGCATCGCGGCCAAATAGTGTCCGATAATCGATCAACACCCCGGCACCGGCCAGTAGCACCAGCAACAACAACAGCCAACGTGGTGGCAAGGATTTGGCGCGCCAAGCAATGAAAGCGCGCCAGCCTACCGCTGCGAGGAACAGGATACTCAACCAAATCGGCGACTCGGTAGCATGCGGCGCCACCGCCAACACCAATGCGGCCAGTAGCCAAAGCAGCGTGGTGCGACTTAGTAGTTCTTCGGGTCGTTTTGAAGAGGGTACGACATGAGGGGAACGTTGGCGCTTCCAGAGTTTCATCAGGGAAGACTTCCTCAAATCATGAGTAACAATTAAATAACATTTTATAAATTACCAAAAATTATCATCTTTGACTGTTTTCTGAAAATCTATATTACAGATGCCACTTCTTTCATAATAATTTCACTTTTATGCTACATTTGGGGATATACATAAATTAAAAATGGCTTTTTGGGAGGATTAACATGCGCGGCAATACTAACAGGGATTGGCTGACACACTTTCTCTTCACTCATACTCGTCAGACTTCGCCAGACGGTCGTCCGCTGTATGCCTATAAGATGAGTGATGTCATTTACGAGGAATTGAGAACATTATTTAACCAAATAATTCTCAACAATCCAGATAGGAAGCCAACAATACACTTTGCTCCGATTTTCTGTCTGTATGCCGCTGAAACCTTTCGCCGGAAACATACCGCAGGCCCCTGGACCTGGGAAACCATCTTCGGGTCGCTCAACATAGACACCCCTTCCCATCAGCGAATTACAGAGTGGGTAGAAAAGGGCTTGAAGTGGTGGGGACGCCCCCCCTTGCTGCGCAGTATCAGCGATTATCGTCTCTTTTTAATAACGATAGCCTGTGAGGGCGGATTACCTCTGCGATTGTTGCAACAAGAGAACGCTCATCTTACACAGTTTTTCCGTACCGTCCTGGAAGGCTATTACCGGTCCGGTCAAGGCAGCGAGCAGAGTGCCGAAACCATCGCTCGGCAACAGTCCCACCTTTTACCCCGCAGCTTACGCCAAGAGCCAGTGTTCTACCTAGCCGCCAAATTGATTACCAAAATCGGTGAATTGCAAGCGTGTATTGGCGAAGCGACAGATCTGATTGCGGCACTCGATCAGCAGAGATCGGACTGGCGACGAGATTTGCCATTACGATTGGATGACCGGGTAGCGGAAACCCTGTTGGCCGGTTTGGTACGCCGTTACGGGGAATTAGCTCGCGAAACGACGGTGCAACTGCGCTGGCAAGGACTGTTGCGTAAAACGAATACTGGCTGGATCGTGGAGAAATGTCTGAAATTTCCCGAACAGCCAACCGCTCAGCAGATCGCGGAATGGATCGGCGCATCCGGCGTGGAACATCCGCGGTGGCGACTTTTGTTGCATACATGCACCGAGATCGAAACTATTGCGTGGTTGACACTGGCCGAAGGCGCGGGATCCTCTGCCCGTTATCGCCGGGAATGGTTACGGCGTAGCGGATTAGTACTCGTCGGCGCGGCGGTCGAGCAGATGCATCGGCTGAGTCTATATGATGGGCAACGAGATTATCCGTTATCAGTGCGCGGCAGCGAATCATGGGGTACTTCCCCGTGGATATTTGTCGAACGGGGGACAACGGGAGCGCGAGAATGGCTGACTGAAGGCTCGGCCCAGACCCGTGCGGAATCGGCCTGGGTGGCAGTGGCGCCAAAGATTGCTCCACAAGTGGTGAACGGCGCTTGCGAATGCATAGGCATCGTCACCGAATTAGGCCGTATGATATATCAGATTAGTGGTGAAGTAGATTTCCTCACAGCGCAGCAAGATCGCTATCGCATTAGCTGTCGTGCGGAATCTGAATCCGAGGAAAGTTTCCTCGTCAGCGGTGATCTCGTTCCGCAATCCCTTCAACAGCGTCCGCTGTATCGCGGTCTTCCACGTATTCAGGTGCTGGATCGAGAAGGTCGGCGACAATCTGTGACAGGGCACATTCAGTGGCGATCAATTGGCGACGGTTCCATCTGGCGGGAAACCCACGAGACAGCGCGAGGCCGGATCTGGCTGCGACTGATCGATACCAGTGGTGCAGAGCGCTGTCGGCGGCAGGTTGATGTGGCACCCCACGATTTCTACATTGAGGCTGATATCGGGACTGGTAACCAAGTTGGTGTCGTGCAATTGAGTGGACTGGGCGGGGCATGTGTCCAAATCGATTCAAACAGCTTTGCTGACGTTTCCATAGAAGCCACTACCGAGCAGGCACGAATAGTCTGTCCGCCCACACCGAGTACTCTGCCGTTACTGCTCAGTTTAGTCTTGCATTGGGCAGGTTCGGAACCGATCACGCTGGACTTACCCTATCCTCAGCGTGGTGCATTTTTCCAGCAGGCCGGGCGACCACTACCCAATGATGACTGGATTCCTCTGGATCGGTTGGGCGGACTGCATCTCGTAGTGCAAGATCCGATGGGCGGTCAGCATTTTTGGCTGGAGGGCGAATTGATCACGCATAAAAGCGAGCCTAAGCCACGCTTTCGCCAACGTTTCCATGATCGCCTGCCCCCACTCGACCGAGGCCAACTGGAAACGGCCTTGTTTCCCTGGCAGGACCGCATTGCCTCGCTGCTAGCCAGTAGCCAAGATCTGGAAGCTCAGGTACGACTGGTAATCGAGACCGCATATCATCGCCTAGCTCTGATTCGGGTTACTCGCTTCGATGCTCTATTCGAACCCGACAAGGCGACAAGGCAGGTGCGTATTCCCGAACCCGTTCTGACCCACCTCGGCCCAGCCTGGGAAACGCATATCCGTCTAGAAATGATCCGGCTGTGGGCACCAGCGGAGCTACCCGTGGTTTTACACGCCAGCCCCAGCCAAATCACCTGTTGGGATATTCCCGCCGATCTGGAACCTGGACCATGGTGGATTGTGGGGCGCGATGACGACTGGGCACGGTTCCGGCCTTTGCTGTGGGTTGCCACCACGAAGAATAGTTCGCCTGCCGAAGGCATTGATTCCTCACTGGCTGGCGCTATCCGAGAATCCAACCATGATCAACGGGAACAACGATTAAACACTCTACTCACGGAACTGGGAGAAAATCCCGATCATCCCGACTGGCTGTTACTGTTTGACTATGTGCGATTGGCGCACGAATTTCCGCCCAGCTCGCTGGATGTGTTGCGCCAGTTACCGGCGTATCCACGCACATTGGCACTCGCCTTATTCAAGGCCGATGATAAAACCTTCGAGTCCGTTTGGTCGCTCTCTCAGCAAATGCCGTTCTTATGGGTTTTGCTGACGCTCAACAACTGGCGGGAGGCGGCAACCACCTATTTCAGAGGGCTTCAAGTTACGCTGGCCGAAGTGGACTCAGACAGCAAGTTTGTTTTTGAACTATTCCAGAGTTTTCGCGAACGCGCCAACGCCCGTCGTTCTTATTGGCGACCGCTATGCGACTGGCTCCAGGAGTTGTTATTCCCCGAACAGCCACTGAAAAACAGCGAACTGATTATAGCGCGCTGCTATCCGTCATGCTTGGAGCAGCAAATTGCATTGATGGAACAGGAACTTCAAGGACGGCATGTATCTGGCGAAAAATGGCCAGAAAGCCCTGAAATGATGCGCTGGCAACAGGACATTGCTTCAGAATACCGCTATACCCACCTCGATCCCTTTTACCAGCCAGTGCGATGCGCGCCCTTCATAGCTGCACATCTGAGCCTGAACGGTATCACTCCCAACGAGCAATTGATCTACGAGCTACGTCTGCTGCGCGCCTTCGACCGGGAGTGGTTTGACAACATCTATGCGATCACCTTGACGCTGGGTCTGGCTCAACAACCACTGGAAAGCTGAATCATGGAACACACACAGTTTTACAACACATTGATCGAACAACTGGGCCGCCGCGCCACTCGCGCGGTCTTGAGTTTGTGCGGTTTCCGCAACGATACCCTACGCGAGTATCTGCGCACGCTGTTTGATCGGGAGGCGGGAACGCCGGGCGCATTTTTGGCCGATCCGGTTTTCGAGGCCAGCTTCGGTTGGCAACCAGCGGAGCAAACCTTGAGCAGCCTAGAAGGGAAATTGCTGCATCCCAGCTTGGTGCGCACCTTACTCGGCCCGCAGAAAGCAAGATTAAACGAGGACTACAGCTTCCCCGCCCAGCAACGGCCGTACCGCCATCAGTTGGAAGCCTGGCAAGCCCTGATTCAGGGTCAGCCACCACGTTCGGTATTGGTCACCAGTGGCACCGGCTCTGGCAAAACCGAATGTTTCCTGATCCCGATTCTCAACGATCTAGCGGCAGAACTCGAACAGCGGCAGAACGCACCGCTAACCGGGGTACGGGCGTTGTTTCTCTACCCGCTCAACGCGCTGATCAAAAACCAGAAGGATCGGCTGATCGCTTGGTCGGAACCATTCAAGGGCGGCATCCGTTTCTGTCTCTACAACGGCGACACGCCGGAGCAGGCTCGCAGCGACTGGCAATGTGAAGTAGCTGACCGCCGTACCCTGCGGACCAATCCACCGCCGTTGCTGGTCACTAACGCAACCATGCTCGAATACCTGCTGGTACGCAATGAAGACCGACCCATCATCGAACAATCTCAGGGCCAGTTGCGTTGGATCGTGATTGACGAAGCACATACTTACATCGGTTCTCAGGCGGCGGAATTAACTCTGTTGTTGCGGCGGGTTTTGCACACCTTTGGCTGCCGCCCCGGCGATGTACGCTTTATTGCCACCTCAGCCACACTTGGCGACGCCAGCGCAGCATCCCGCCAGCACCTAGCGGAATTTCTGACCTATGTGGCCGGTGTATCGGTGGACCGAGTGCACGTCATCGAAGGTCAGCGGGAAACTCCCACCCTGCCGAAATTGTTGCTCAATAGTAACTTGCTTTGCCCCAACCTGGAAACGCTACGTGCGCAATCTCCCCAGGAGCGTTTCCAGGCTCTGATGAGTGATGGGCGAATGCACGCCGTGCGTGCCCAACTGGCCTCTCAGCCTAGCCTGTTGAGTCAACTTGCCGAAATTTTGAAAGGCCGCGCCGATGCCTCGGCCCAGCGCGAGACTCTGCAGTGGCTGGATCTCTGTACCCAGGCGGTGAACGATCAGGGCGAACCATTCCTACCATTGCGCGGCCACCTATTCCAACGCACCGTCAGCGGCTTGTGGGCATGCGCCAATAGCAATTGTTCCGGGCGAACGGGCACGGAGCTGGATCAGCCAGGTTGGCCGTTTGGTGCGATCTTTTTGGAACGGCGCGCGCATTGTCGGCATTGCCAAAACTCAGTTTTTGAACTGGTGCAATGTGGAGAATGCGGGGCGGAGTACCTGTCCACTGCCGAAAAGCACGAGAACGGCCACGATTGGCTGGTTCCACATGAATACGATTTGAACGAGGACGAATTTCAGCAAGAACTGGAACCGATCAGCGAGGATGAGAATGAGGACGAAACCGAAGCACCACCCGAACCAACGGTAAAACAACCTCGCCTCTTAACTCGACTTGATCAGGCTACCCAACGCAACTGGGGATTGGCTCCTGATGGTCGTCTTGATCCGTCAGGCTCCACCGGTATTCACGTACATTTGCGTTTTCCTGGCGAAAAGGGTTTGGAATGCGCAGTCTGCGGAGATAAAGAGCGCAAACGAACGCAGTTCCAACCGGTACGGATCGGAGCACCATTCCTGTTGGGCACGGCGATTCCGACCCTACTGGAAGCCATGCCGCCATTGACCGAGGGACAAGAACCTCGCCCACTCGATGGGCGGCGACTGATCACCTTCACCGATAGCCGCCAAGGTACCGCCCGCTTTGCCGCCAAATTGCAGCAGGAAAGTGAACGCGACTATGTACGAAGTTTACTTTACCACTCCCTGATCGCCAGCGCCCAGCCTGCTGATTCCGCACGGGTTAGAAAGATCCGATCGGAAATCGAGGCTCTGGAACCATTGGTTCACGCTAACCCGAAACCGGTACTGTACGATCTGCTGGAGCAGAAACGTCAGGAGTTGATGAAACTAGAAGTGCCACCCGTGGGTCGGCTGACCTGGGAAGAAGCCGAAAATAGGTTGTTTGGCGCGGACGACTTCAATCGTTGGCTGTTGCCAGCACTCAAGGAGCTGACCTTTGATCTATTGTCAGACCGATTATTGGTCAGGCTATGCCTGTTGCGGGAATTCTTCCTGCGTCCCAAGCGCCAATTCTCGCTGGAAGGTTTAGGATTGGTGCAACTGTGCTATCCAGCTTTAGAAAAGACTGATGTACCGGCAGTGATGAAACAGCGCAGCGTCAAGCCTGAAGAATGGCGGTCATTGCTGCAAGTCGCGGTCGATTACTTTTTGCGAAGTGGCAAACCTGCAATCCAAGCGCCGCCGGACATAATTCGTTGGCTGGGCTATCCCGGCTGGCCAAGCTTCCTGCTCACACCGGGTGTGTCAGTCACCAATCGGAAAATTCAACGCGCTTGGCCTTCAACCTGTTCATCTCAAGCCAAACGCAACCGGCTGATTCGCCTGCTCAGTCATGTGTTTCGCCTAGATGTTGACGATGCAGAACAGCGCGGTCAGATTGACGAAATGCTCATCGCCATCTGGGACGGCATCCGTCCCCTGCTTTCTCAGACCGAAAACGGCTTTCAATTGGAACTGGACAAGCAGGCTGTGCTCACCGAAGTACGCGAAGCCTGGTTCTGTCCGATGGCCCGCCGACTACTGCCAGTGGCATTCCGCGAGACCACACCATATCTTCCCAGCCTGCCTGCACCCGGTACGTTGGCGCAATGCCAGCGGGTGATGATGCCTCGCGTTCCACATCCATTCTGGCTAGGCCGCGATCCGGAAGAGGCAGATACCTGGCTGGAATCTGATCCGCAGGTTCGCGCCTTGCGGGCATTGAGCGCTTGGCCCGATCTCAGTGATCGTTTGGCCCGGCATCGCCGCTACATTCGCGCCATGGAACACTCGGCACAAATTGCCGGTGCGAACCTGAGCCGACGTGAAACAGAATTCAAGACTGGCAAGATTAACTTATTGAGTTGCTCGACTACCATGGAAATGGGCGTAGACATCGGCGGCCTGACCGCTGTCGCCATGAATAATGTCCCGCCACATCCAGCCAATTTCCTGCAGCGGGCTGGACGGGCCGGACGCCGAGGTGAAACCGCTGCCCTGAGTTTTACCTTGTGCAAAGCTACACCTCAAGGAGAAGCAGTGTTTCAAAATCCACTGTGGCCATTTGCCAGCCGACTGGGCTTGCCACAGATCGCCCTGCAAAGCGAACCCATCGTGCAACGCCACCTGAACGCCCTGTCGTTGGCTGCTTTCCTGCACGACCGCACACCCGATATTCGCCGCCTACACACCGGTTGGTTCTTTGAATCCACCGACGCGATAACTTCAGCACCTTGGGAATGTTTTGCTGGCTGGTGCGAAGAAACCCCATCCGCTGATCAAATGACCGAAGGGCTAACCACCCTGACCCACCACACGGTGCTGGCAGGTCGGTCTGCCGCGTACCTGCTCACTCGCACCTCTCAGGCCATGCGCCGGGTTGCCAAACACTGGCGACAGGAACTGGACGTGCTACTGGATCAACAGAAGGTCGTTGCAACCCGCGAAGGCAACAGCAAACCGGAGCAAGCCATTGCTATTCAGCTGCAGCGCCTGCGTGGCGAATATCTGCTGAGCGAATTAGCCAATCTGGGATTCCTGCCCGGCTACGGTTTTCCCACTGGTGTTGTGCCTTTCGTCACCACGACGATAGAGGATTTGAAGCGGAAGAGTGGTGACAACGAGCGCGAAGACAACCGCTCGCGTCGGGCGGGTTATCCCAGCCGCCACCTCGCCATCGCCATCCGCGACTACGCACCAGGCACCGATACCGTGCTGGATGGGCGAGTTTATCGTAGCGGCGGCGTGACTCTGAACTGGCAAATTCCCGCTGAAGCCGAGGCCGAACCGGAAATTCAAAATCTGCGCTGGGCCTGGCGCTGCCGAAAATGTGGCCATAACGGAACGCGGCTTACCCCACCGGAGCGCTGTCCGCATTGCGGAGCGGCTAGCAAGCTCACCCGCTATCGCTATATCCAGCCAGCCGGTTTCGCCGTAGATATCCGCCAGGAGCCACATAATGACATTACTCTCCCGAAGTATATTCCGGTCCGCGATCCGCTAATTTCTCTGGAAGGTACAGACTGGATGCCCTTGCCCAATGCAACCTTGGGCTACCACCGAACGACCATGCAGGGTTCGCTGTTTCACTACAGTGATGGTTTATATGGTAAAGGCTATGCATTGTGTTTACGTTGTGGGCGAGCTGATTCAGAAAACGAACAGGACTCGGCACTGAAGAATCACAAACGCCTGCGAGGTGGACGTTTTAATGATCGAGAAAAATTTTGTCCAGGCAACCAAGAAGCAAGCTGGGCAATTCAGCGCGAAGTGCGGCTGGGCATCGCCACTCGTACTGAAGTGTTTGAATTGCAACCCCTCAACTTCGTCGGCAAGCCCATTGACCGGACGGCCGCTTACACTCTGGCGGTAGCGTTGCGCTGCGCCTTGTGTAAGACGCTGGGGATCGAGGAAACCGAGGTAGGCGTGGCAGCAGCACCCAGTCGTGCCGTGGAAAACCAGGAAGCGACGTACTCTCTGTATCTTTACGACACAGCCACCGGTGGTGCGGGCTATGTCAGCCAGATTGCTGCTCTCCTGCCCAAGTTGCTACGGCAAGCCCGCCAAGCGCTAGATTGTCCACATGACTGCGACGCCGCCTGTCAAAGTTGCCTGCTAACTCACGATACGCAACACCATCGGGATTATCTTAACCGTCACACTGCGATTGCTCTACTGGCGACGGACTTCCTGGCCGCGCTGGATCTGCCCGATAATCTGCGAGCTTTCGGAACTAACAGCCAACTGGAAATAGAGCCGCTCACCCTGGCGTTAAATCGCGAAGGGCAACAGATGGAAGCTACCGAACTGCGAGTTTATCTGGGTGGCGCAGTGCCGGACTGGGAACCACTGGCTTGGCGATTGCGCAACGATCTGGGACGATGGCGACAAGCCGGAGTCAACGTGCGCCTGATCGCTTCGGCGGCGAACCTGGATGCTCTGAACGCCAGCCAGCGCAACGAACTGGCCGCGCTGACCGCCTACAGCGGCGCGGAACTGTACTGCGTCTCTGCTTTGAATCTGGCAACAACCGCAAATTTGCCACCGATTCTGGAACTAGGCAGTACGAATCGGCGGGTACGCTGGGCGGCGAGGGAATCCACCGCGTTGCTACCCGGTCCGCTTTGGGGTAGCGGCCAAGCTGGCGGCCCGTTCATCCGTGCCACCGAAAAGCAACCACTGTCGCCGTTGCCGGAACCGTGGCAACGCTTGGCACCGGAAGAACTGCGTCCCGCTACTTCCGGTTTGATCACTCTGACCATTACCACCGAGCTCAATGGACCATCCGCCACTTTCGGCGAACGTGCCTGGATATTCCTGGAAAAGCAGGCACCCCGGTTAGCTGAGCGCCTGAGCCGTGCCACACCGTTACAAGCCGTGCGGTACACTGACCGCTATTTGCGTTCACCGTTCACCCTCCTACTGCTTCACGATTTGTTGCAGGGTTTGGCTCACTATTCCGGTGGTTTGACACCGACGACCGAAGTGCGAGTGGAAACTGCTACGCTGCATCATTCAGGAACCGAACAACCCCGACGAATATTCCACGATTGGAGAGACAGCTATGATCGCCAGCAGGTAGTCAAACAGTGGTTCCAGCAAAGCTGGCCGACCTTCACGTGGCACGAGGCGACTCCCCGTACATTGCCTCATGCTCGAGAACTCGTGTTAACTTGGAGCAACGGCGAACGTTGGTCGATCCGTTTGGATCAAGGCTTTGGTTACTGGGGTACAGCGTCTGGAACACGACCCGACTTTCCCTTCGACCACGATGTGGCGCAACAGATCGGAAAATTGCGGGGAACCAATCTCATCATAGAACCGCTGAATGTTAACTACCCGACTTATTGGTACTGTGCGGACGCTGACTGAAAAGTAAATCAGGAAAATTACAGACTACCAGTGATCTATTAAGAGCTTTTCCTGGTTATAATGGATAGCATGAGGCCTCTTATTTTTCAAACTCCTGAAGCTGTGCGTGGGAGAATCGCCGCCCACGCCAAGGCCCGCCGCCTAGCCGAAAACCTGTCACGTCGCAGCCTATCCGCTCGGTCTGGCGTGCCGGAAAGCACTATCAAGCGATTCGAAACCACCGGTCATATTGCTCTGAACCGTTTACTGCAGCTGGCCAGCATCCTAGATGGTCTGGATGAATTCGCTGCGCTGTTCCCAGAAAAACCACCAGTTTTAATCAAACAGGTCTGCCTCACCCCGCGCCAGCGCGGACGCGGATGATTCCCGTCACGCGCCTGAGCGTCCGTCTCGCTGGCCACAAGGTGGGACAACTTGGGCTGGGTGAACGTGGGCGCATTTACTTTCAATATGATCCCGACTGGATCGCACGAGGTTTTGATCTTGCGCCGAGCGCGCTGGACTTTAACCCAAGTGTCCAGTTACCCAAGCGCATAGAGGTGTTTGATGGCTTGCACGGAGTTTTCCACGACTCGCTACCAGACGGCTGGGGACTGTTGTTGATGGATCGCTTTTTCCGCCAGACTCTTGGTGAGCGGATGCAAGAAATCACTCCTCTGGACCGTTTGGCCTATCTGGGTGATCGGGGAATGGGCGCCCTTGAATACGAACCAGCCTTGCCTACAGGGAATATTTCTGAAACGGTTGATATCACTACCTTGGCGCGGGCGGCGCAGGCCATGCTAGCGGGTAAAACACCGGATGTATTACAGCAGTTGTATATTCAGGGCGGTTCGCCTGGCGGCGCCCGGCCCAAGGTGACGGTTGCGCTCTCGGACGATACGACAACTTGTCAATCGGGATTCAGTCCCCTATCCGAAGGTTATGACCATTGGCTGGTCAAATTTCGGTCGCGGGATGACCCACTGGATATGGGACGTATTGAACAGGCTTACGCAGCCATGGCACACCTAGCCAACATCGAGATGCCAGAATCGCGGCTGATCCCAGTGCGCATTGGCCGGAGCACGGAAGCACTGTTCGCCACACGCCGCTTTGACCGTGACGGCAATGACAAACACCACATCCTGACCCTATCTGGCTACCTGTACGCCAGTCATCGCTATCCCTCAGTAGGCTACGACAGTGTTCTCGGCGCAACTCTTCATCTAACCCGAGATGTCCGAGAAGTTGCAAGGGCGTTTCGCCTGATGGTGTTTAATGTCCTGGCCCACAACAAGGATGATCATACCCGTAACTTCTCATTCATCCACCAAGAGAACGGCTGGCGGCTGGCTCCAGCTTACGATCTCACTTTCAGCACCGGAATGCGCAACGAACATGCAACGGACATCGCTGGCAGCGGTAATCCCAACTTGAGGCAGATCAAGCAAATCGCCCATCAAACTGGTATCAAAAACTGGCGCGAGATTATCGAACAGACCAGAGCCGCTACCGTGCAATGGCGTTCTCTGGCACAGGAATGGGGCGTCGCCAGAACCCGGATCTCCACCATCGGCAAAGCGTTGGCAGAGATCGATCATAGATTTACGGCGTAGCTAGCCTATCTGCACTCCATGACAAAACGTGGCAAGATCAGAACAAGGCCAAGGCTTCCAAACAGCGGCGCCGGTGGATTTCGCCATGTGCCGGTGGAATTTCCCGACCCGGCAGGCGCAAACCGTATTCGTATTCCTCGCGCTCCGCCTTCAAGACCCATTGACATAGCTGTTCCAGGCGAGGCTCGACCGCCTCTACTTCCAGCAATCGCCAATCTAGCCATAGTTCCGGCTGCGCCTGATCGCTAAAACGCTTGACCAGCAATTGATCGGTACGAGTCGTGGCCCGCCAGGCAATCCGACGCGGGGAGTCACCGGGCGCATAGGGCCGGAAGCCGACATAATCCTCACTGCCAACTCCCTGTTCGCCTACGCCACTACCGATACTCTTGGCCATGGCTGCAGGTAGTAGTCGCCCCCCTCGCGGTCGCGGATAGACCAGACAATCCTGTTCAAACTCCACCCAGCTCCACGCCTGCAATAAACCCATGGGGAAACGGGTGAATACCCGCAGCCGACCGGGCCGCAATCGCCCCCGGCGTTTGGCGGGCACACTTAGGACAATGGTCGCCGAACCCTGCGCCGGGGCATCGGCATAGCAAGGCGGTCGATCCTGCCATTGCAAGCCGATGCCGTAACGCGGCTTGGAATCGGGATTATCCAACCAGTAGTCAAAGTGGGCATCCTGACCTGCGAATACCGCTTCGGTAGCACCCGGCCGTAGCACCAAATCCTGCAGATTATTATGCGCACGCCACATGTTGTTCAGCGCCACCGCCGACAACAGAAAGGTGAAGGCGAACCCCATACTGTTGCTGTAGTTGATCGACCACAGAAACAGCAGCAGTAGCAGCAGGGCAAAGGCATAACCCTGGCGGGTTGGCAGAATATAGATACGACGGCGGTCCAGTCGAACCGGCTGATTGGCCGGTCGATGATTGCGCATCACCCACGCCTCGAAGCGTTGTCGCAACGTCTTAAACATGCCAGCCAAGACCTCAGACCGCCACTGCTACGGCGCTCAGCAACTGGCTGACCAGATCGGTGGATGAGTGTTCCAGATGATCATCATTGGGATGCAAACGATGTCCCACTACGGCTGGTAATACCGCCTGCACATCTTCCGGCAGGACATGGCTACGACGATGTAGCAGCGCCCAGGCGCGGGCTGCCCGCAGCAGTCCCAAACCGGCGCGTGGCGACAACCCACCACGAAAACGGCTGGATTGGCGAGAAAATGCTAGCAATGCCTGCACATAATCCAACAAGGGCGCCGCAATATGTACCCCGCGCAAGCGCCCCTGTAATTCGCGCAATTGTGTCGGGGTCATGCACACCGGTAACCGCGCCAGAATTTCGCGGCGATCCTCGCCTTCCAGCAAGGCGCGTTCCGCCTGGGCATCGGGGTAACCCAATTCGATCCGCATCAGAAAACGATCCAGCTGCGACTCTGGCAAGGGAAAAGTACCGATCTGATAGGCTGGATTCTGGGTGGCGATCACGAAGAATGGTTCCGGCAGCGCACGGGTTTCCCCTTCGATGGTGACCTGCTCTTCCTCCATGGCCTCCAATAATGCGCTCTGGGTCTTGGGCGTGGCACGGTTGATCTCATCGGCGAGGATCAATTGCGCAAAAATCGGTCCAGGATGAAATACGAAAGTCTCGCGCTGACGCTCATACACTGCCGCCCCGAGGATATCTGCGGGTAGCAGATCGCTGGTGAACTGGATGCGCTGGTATTGCAAGCCCAGACAGCGCGCCAGCGCGTGGGCCAGGGTGGTCTTGCCCATGCCCGGTAAATCTTCGATCAACAAATGGCCACGCGCCAGCAAACAACTCAGCGCCAAACGAATGGCGCGCTCCTTGCCGAGGATAGTAGAACCTACCTGCTGGATAGTCAGATCCAGACGATCTTCCAAAACAGTGGTCATATCAATCCTGCCGACAGAGGTGGCGCTGGAAACGCTTGAAGTTTTCTACGTAGCGACCAGCGGTCAAGCGCAAACCTTCGATTTCCTGCTCGCTCAGCGTGCGCACGACCTTGCCGGGCGCGCCTTTCACCAATGAACCGTCTGGAATGACCTGACCTTCGGTGATCAAGCTGTTGGCACCAATCAAGCAGTTTTTGCCGATTACTGCGCGATTCATGATCAGGCTCTTGATCCCAATCAGACTGTTATCACCGATCACACAACCGTGGAGCATGGCCAAATGACCGACGGTGACATCGCGACCGATGGTCAACAAAATACCGGGGTCAGTGTGTAGGACCGAACTGTCCTGGATGTTGGAGTTCTCGCCAATGGTGATGACATCATTGTCGCCACGTACCACGGCATTGAACCAAATACTGGCGTTTTGCTTGAGTATCACTGAGCCGATGACGGTCGCGTTATCGGCAATGAACCAATCTTCACCATGAAATTCGACCTTGCGGTCGCCGAGAGAATAGATCACCGGGTTCTCCTGTATCGAGCGTGGAAAAACCGGGTCAGTATAAACGAGATGACGAATGATTAGAAAATGAAACAAAAATAGGGATAAGGTGACAAACTGCTGCGCTCCACCGCCAGACGGCTGACGGGGATGCGCGCGCAGTCAGAAATAGTCCGTATTACTTGGTCTTAGCCTTCAACTCATCTGCCGTTAATTTGTCGTCGTAGACGCCAGCAACGACCTGATAGTCACCCGCCGTCAATACGTAGGCAACCTTGCGGTGATTGCCTTCGGCACCGGGCTTGGTCCACATGTATTCAACCCAGCCACCGTTGGTGTCCTTGGCAGCATTGCACAGCGCGGTACCAAATTCTTTGCCGGTTTCTTTATCTTTGAGATCGGTCAATTTCATACCTTTGACCTTCTCGTTCGGATGCGCCTTCATGATCCCATTGCTGCAGTCGAGCACGAACACATAGGTGTCCTTCCACGCCCATTTGCCGTCTTTCTTGTCGAATTCCGACAGGGTGACATCGGCCTGCGCCTTGACTTCGACGGCGGCTGCCTTGACTTTAGTGACCACTTCGTCAGCCGTCGCGGCATCGGCTGCCCAAGCGCTAGAAGATAAACCTATGGTGCAGAACGCAGCTACACCCATCAGCATTTTCTTATTCATCAATCAGCCTCTTTCGGGTTTCGTTATTTCGATCTTCAACACACCGTCACAGGGAGCGACGTTCTCAAAATCTAGACACTGAATCCGTATGAGGCAAGGCGCAGCACGAAGAAAAGTGATTAAT
>JACSSB010000350.1 GCA_014879435.1 Phycisphaerales bacterium | reverse complement strand
ATGGTTTCGATGAGTTGATCGGGGTCGGACTGCGCCAGTTCCAGATCGAAGACGTCGATACCGGCGAATTTTTTGAAGAGGACCGCCTTGCTTTCCATCAGCGGTTTGGCGGCCAGCGGGCCGATATCGCCCAGTCCTGGCACCGCTGAACCGTTGCTGATCACGGCTACCAGATTTTGCCGTGCGGTGAGGGTTGCTGCTTTCTTCGGGTTACTGGCAATCGCCCGACAGGCCACCGTCACCCCTGGCGAATACGCCAATGCTAGATCGCGTTGGGTATCCATGGGCTTGGTCGCGACGATGGCGAGTTTGCCCGGTGTGGGTTGCGCGTGATAATCGAGCGCGGCTAGCTCAAAGTTGTTGGTCATATGCGAGCCGTCCTTAAAAAAATCGTACGGGAAGAAGCATTATAAACCGTATAAATCGTGCGGGAAGAGGCATTGTAAATAGAAAGATTAGGGGGCGAATGGATGCATATTCGCAACCTGTGAACCATACAGGATTCTGTGTGAAAGCAGGAACGGCAGGAACGGGAAATCATCGATTTTTTAGACGTTCGATCAGTCGCCATAGCGGTTCAGTACAAGTCAGGACGACCACGAGACGAACGACATGGTAAGCAGTGATGAAAGGTACGCCCAGCCCCAAAGCTTGTGCGGTGATGCACATTTCCGCGATACCGCCCGGCGAGGCCGCCAGCATTAAACTCGCCGGATGAAGCGCGAAGAAAGCAGCCATCACCCAGGCAAAGCCCGCGCACAGCAGCAAGGAAAGGCCGATGCACAGCACCACAGCGCCTATGAAGCGTGGTGCGCGCTGCAGAAAATCGGATTTGAAACGACTGCCGAGTGCGGTTCCCAGCAGCAATTGCCCAAATTGCGAAAAGCCTCTGGGCATACCGCTCCACACTGTATCGCTTACTGTGAGCACCGCTGTCACCGCCAGTGCACCGAGCATCCAGGCGTTTGGCCAGCGCCATTTTTGCAATAGCCATCCCCCCAGAGCGGTTACCAACAACAGGAGAAGTAGTCCCCAGGCATGGATATGGAGTCGTGTGGGGACATAGGGCATGACGCCATGGGCATCCAAGGCGATGATGAGCGTCGGTACACTCAGCACGACCAGTGTGATCCGTAGGCTGTGAGCTGCAGCGATCAAATCCATGCGGCCACCGTTGCGCGCTCCCAGCACCGCCATTTCCGACGCACCGCCCGGCATGCTGGAAAACAGGGCGGTGGCACCGTCAACGCCAGTTAGCCGCTGTAGCAAGAGGCTGGTGCCCATACCAAGCAACAGAGCGAAGACCGCGCCGATCAGGATGACCGGCGCGAAATGTGCCAGTTCGGCCGCCACGCCGGGCGAGAAATACAGGCCCAAGGTAATACCGATCAACCATTGACCGGTCTCACGGCTGTAGGGTGGTGCCTGTATGTCATATCCTTTTAAGCGGGCACCAGCGACGGCGATCAAAGGCCCCAGCAGCCATGGTAGCGGTGTGCGCAGCCACTGGCACAGCGCACCCGCCATTCCTGCCAGCGCCAGTGCCAGCAGCGCGGAGCGAAGTTTCATGGGTTCAGCGGATCGGGACTCGCTTTCGCCTGGCGGCGAGCACGAAAACGCAGCGCCACCGGTAAGATCAGCACCAGCGCCGACAAAATCCACAAGGTGATTGAAATCGGACTCTCAAACAGAATGCTGATATCGCCGTTAGTAATAGCCAAGGCCCGGCGCAAGTTCTGCTCCATCAGTTCGGCGAGAACGAAACCGAGAATGATCGGTGCCGTCGGAAAATCCATCTTGCGCAGGATATAGCCTATGACGCCTAGCACCACCATCAGGACCAGATCGAAAGTACCGCTGTGGATGCCATAGACGCCGACGAAACTAACCGCTGCAATCAGCGGCACCATGATCGAATACGGTATCGCCATGATCCGAGTAAATAGGCCGATCAGGGGGATATTCATGATGACCAGAATGATATTGGCGATGAACAGCGAAGCGATCAGTCCCCACACGATTTCCGGTTTTTGCTGGAACAGCAGTGGTCCCGGCGTGATGTTGTACAGAGTCAACGCTCCCAGCATGACTGCGGTGGTGCCGCTGCCGGGTACACCCAAGGTCAGCATCGGAATGAAGGAGCCACCGGCTGAGGCGTTGTTAGCCGCTTCCGGGGCCGCCACTCCACGGATATCGCCCTTGCCGAAGGTGCCGTCTTTGTCATTGAGACGTTTTTCGGTGGTATAGGCGATGGCGCTGGCTACCGTCGCGCCCGCTCCAGGCAGCACGCCGATGCCAAAGCCCATGATCGCCGAGCGCAGCATGGTAAAAAAGGTCTGCCCGAATTCCTTGGCATTGAACAACATCCGACCCGATGTCTTCAGTGCCACCTGACCGGCGTGAGTATGCTCCAGCATGATCAGGATTTCGCTGATGGCGAATAAGCCGATCACCAGCACGATAAATTGGATACCATCGCTCAAATGTACATTATCGAAGGTGAGTCGATACACCCCCGTGCCGGAATCGATACCGACCGTGGCCAGTGCGAGGCCGATAAAGCAGCCGAGCAGCGCCTTGACTGGTTTGCCGCCTAACATGCCGCCCAGAGTGGAAATGGCAAATACCACCAGCACGAAATATTCAGCCGGTCCGAATGATAACGCCCAATTTGCCAGCAGTGGGGCGAAGAGAGTAATGCCGATGGTGGCGATCAAACTGCCACTGAATGAGGCGATGGCCGAGATCGACAGCGCCACGCCTGCGAAGCCTTTTTTGGCCATCGGGTTACCGTCCAGCGTGGTCATGATCGCGCCAGCATCGCCCGGCACATTGAGCAAGATACTGGAGATACGGCCGCCGTACTCACAGCCCATGTAAACCGCTGCAAGTAAGATCAAAGCGGATTCGGGTGGGAGTTGTAAGGCGAAGGCGATGGGCAGCAAGATGGCAACGCCGTTGATCGGCCCCAGCCCCGGCAACATCCCCAACACCGTGCCGGTGAAACAGCCAAATAGCGCCAATAGTAGATTGAGCGGTTTAAGCGCGACCAGAAAGCCCTGGCCGAGAAAGCCCATAATTTCCATGTCTTATCTCCACAGTTGGCCGATGGGCAAGGTCACTTGCAGCAAGCGGTCGAAGAACAGATAGCCGAGCACACCGGTCAGTACACCGGTGATCAGACCGTTCAGCCAGCTACCGCCGAACAAGCGACTCACCACAACCACCATGAGCGCCGTAGCTAGCGGAAAGCCGAGCTGTTCGAAAAGGATCGCGTAACCGAACAGCACAGCGATCAGCACTAAGCCTTTGCGTATACCGCTGGCGTCGGGCCACTGAATATCGGTGTCAGGTTTGACCAATAAATAAATACAGCACAGGGCCATCAGACCGGCCAACAGCGACGGAAACGCTTTAGGGCCAACCGGTTCGTAGGAGAAGGGAATTTCCAATTGTTGCATTTGCACCGCAATGAGGGCGCAAACAGCAAGCCAGACTACGGCAAAGATGCGATCGCTCATAAGCGTCACCGAAAGATGAAATACATGATATGCGAGAGATGCTCTCGCGGCCGGACGAAGCGGTGCTTACGCCCGGAGTTGTTGGGCAGCCTGAGTGATTTTCGTGCTGCCGGGTTTGTGCTATTAGTGGATGAGGCCGAAATCAGTAGCCAGCTTGCGATAATGGTTAACCCGTTCTTTTACGTAAACGTCCAGTTCTGCGCCGGTTTTGCTGTAAGGGAACAGTCCGCGCTCTTTGCGGAGGGTCTCAAACTTTCCATCGGCTAGCATCTTGTTAAAGGCATCGACCCACCATTGATAATCGGCATCGCTGACCTTAGGGCCGACAAAAAAGCCACGGATGATCGGCCAAGTGATATCGTGGCCCTGTTCTTTGGCGGTCGGTACTTGATCGTAGGGGGCTGGTAGACGCTCCTCGGCCATGACCGCCAGTACCCGCAGTTTCCCACTTTCCAGCATGCCTTGGACTTCTGAGATATCACCGGAATAGGCCTGAATGTGGCCACCCAGCAGTGCAGTCTGCGCTTCGCCACCGCCTTCAAATGGTACGTAGCGCATGGCTTTGTAGTCGATACCGGCCGCACGGGCGATTAGCGCGCTTTTCATCCAATCCTGGCTACCGACCGTGCCGCCAGACCCGAATACGACCTTAGTGGGGTCGTTTTTGAGTGCTGTGATCAGTTCTTCGAGATTTTTGAATGGTGAATCGGTGCGCACGGCGATCATGCCGTAATCAGTGCCGATGGCAGCCAGCCAGCGCACATCATTTTCGTTGTAGCGGCCAAATTTGCCTTCTGCTAGGTTCAGCAGCGAGCCGCCGGAGAATGCCGTAATGACATCGCCGTCGCTGGGGCGCTGAGCGATGATCGTGTTATAAGCGACTGCGCCGATACCGCCTGGCATGTAGGTGACGCGCATCGGGCTAGGCAATAAGCCGATTTCTTGCAAGCCCTGCTGCGCCAATTTGCAGGTTAAATCAAAACCACCTCCGGGTTTGGCTGGCGCGATGCACTCTGGCCGGTTAGGGGCGGCATGGCTAATGCTGGAAAGGCTCAACGCCGCCACTGTCACAACGAACAATAGGCTACGGGATTTCATTGCATCTCCTTGGGTCGGGTGAACCAACGTTATTTTTATGGTGAAAACCGTACTCGGCTTTAAAGCCGACGACGGATGGCATCTGAGGTTTATCTTTGAAGACTAAATATAGACAACCTTAGGTGGTCTTTCAGCATTTTATGCCCAATACAGCAATGTTGGACGTGATGGCAGTGCGGCTGCATTTCGTATGGAGTGAGAGCACAATGAACTGTTCGGAATCCATGCAACACGGAAAAAACGCAACGGGTGTTGGTGTTGCCAAAAACAGTGCATCATCAGCACATAAAGTGTCTAAGAAATTTTTCACAAGACATCTAATAAAATGCGTTTTGTGTAAGTTCAGAGGTAAAACTTACTGAAGGGGAGCATCATGTTAAATAAAAATATTTATCAGAGTTTTATCGGATCGCGATCCCTATTGGCCCTCATGGTCACGATTTTAATAGGGAGCCTCTCTATCGAGCTCGGATGGTCCGCAGAGGGAAAGGCGCCGCTAGAAACGGCGGCTGTCATGGGGCCACTCGACATTCCACGCCAAATCAGTATGCCCACATTCGAGCAATTACTTGATGAGGCAAAGCAGGCTGGTGTTGATACCGTCAGCGTCGATGTGTGGTGGGGCAAGGTCGAACAGCAGGGTGATCAGCAATTCGATTGGAGCTATTACGATGAGGTCTTTGGGAAAATCCGTGGCAAAGGCTTGAAAATCGTGCCGATTCTCTCCTTTCACAAGTGTGGCGGTGGCCCAGGCGACGATTGTGATATCCCGGTGCCTGCTTGGTTGTATACCCACTTCAACCAAATAGGCATCACTGCTAACGATCTCAAATATGAAAGCGAGACGGGCCGCTTGCAGGACGATGCGATTGCCCCCTGGGCGACGACGAAGCCGGCTGTTCTTGAGCAGTTTCGTGAATTCATGCAGGCTTTCGCCACGCATTATGCCGCTCATGCTGACGATTTTATCGAACTCAACATCAGTCTCGGGCCGACCGGTGAACTGCGTTATCCGTCTTATAACCATACCGATGGCTGGAATTATCCAGAGCGCGGGTATTTTCAGGCTTACAGCGCGCTGGCCCAAGCCAGTTTTCGCGACTGGGCACTGGGTAAATTTGGCGGCCTGAGCGGTGTGGCCAGTCGGTGGGGAGTATCGCTCACCAGCCCTACCGAAATCTCGGTGCCAGGCGGCTATTTGCCGCCGACTACCGGCAAGCGGGCAGAAACCTTCGTCAACGACCGTGATTATACCGGTACACCCTACGGACGGGATTTTATCGACTGGTACAACGCATCACTGGTCGGACATGGGCGCCGGATGCTGATTACCGCCAATGCCGCTTTCAAAGACGGCGCCTTTCAATCGACTCCCCTCGGGATGAAGATTCCTGGCATACATTGGCAGATCATGCCGTGTGCCCCGCATCCGCGCATCGCCGAAATCACGGCGGGGCTGGTCCAAACAACGCTTAATCTCAAGACGGATTCGACCGTACAGAATGAAGCGTCCGCGCAGGCGAAGTCGAGCCCACGGGCAGATGCTTACGGCTACCGGCAAATTCTGGATATGATCGCCGACGTCCAGCGCCAAACTGGCCGTGATGTCATCCTCCACTTCACCGCCGCCGAGATGGACAACGACCCCGCTTGTGGTGATGGAAACTCGATGGCGGAGTCACTCGTCCACTGGATTTCGCAGGGCGCACAGGATCGTAATATCCGCCATAAGGGCGAAAACGCTCTAGCCTGCGTCGCCGCGCCCGGTGATGATCGGACTTGGGAAAATATCCGCAATGTCTTCTCTTCTACATCCTATCGAGGCTTCACCTTGCTACGACTTGTCAATCGTGGATGTGGCGACGCCACTGGTGGTCCTTGGGGTACGGATAAGGCGGCTTATGCCAACTTCATCCATGACTATCGAGCCCAACCCAAGCAGTGACACTAGTGGTGAATTGTGAATTCTCTCTGCAGATTTCACGCTGTTGCTTGAAGGTCGGAGCCAGAGGGATCTGGCTCACCAATCCACCGCCACCGATCAGGTGAATCGCTTAGAATCCGCATCTTCCGATTACGCCGTCCGGTCCATCCGGTCGGCATAATCGAATTTTTCGGCATCGATTCGCATTATCCATTCAATTATTGAGTTTGGACTCCATGACTATTACCCAAACCCTCGCTCGCGAACTTGCCGTTCGGGAAAACCAGATCGAGGCCGCCGTTGGCTTGTTGGACGGAGGGGCCACCGTGCCTTTCATCGCCCGCTATCGCAAGGAAGCCACCGATGGACTGGATGACACCCAACTGCGTTTGCTGGAAGAGCGGCTTGGCTATCTGCGCGAATTGGAAGAGCGACGTGCGGTGATCCTTGCCAGCGTTCGTGAGCAGGGTCAGCTCAGCCCAGAATTGGAAGCAGCACTCCTTGCCGCCGACACTAAAACCCGGTTGGAAGATCTGTATTTGCCCTATAAGCCCAAGCGTCGCACCAAGGCACAGATCGCCCGCGAGGCAGGTTTGACGCCATTGGCTCAGGGTTTGTTGGCCGACCCCAATCAAAATCCCGAACAGCTTGCGGCTGGATTCGTCGATGCCGAGCGTGGCGTGGCTGATGTCAAGGCGGCTTTGGATGGGGCGCGACAGATTCTCATGGAAGAATTTGCCGAGCATGCCGAGTTGTTGGCGGAGTTGCGTGAGTACCTGTGGGAGAACGCGGCACTGCATTCACAACAGATCGAAGGTAAGGCCGAGGAGGGCGCCAAGTTTCGGGATTACTTCGATTATCGAGAAGCGCTCCACCAAATCCCTTCTCACCGCGCCCTCGCGTTATTTCGGGGTCGGAATGAGGGCGTGTTGCAACTGACACTGGAAATCGATAATCCCGAGGCTTCTGCTGCTGATCTTGATCCTGGCGAACGACGGGTTGCCGCCCGCTTCGGTATTCGCGACCAAGACCGCCCCGCCGATCCGTGGCTGCGGGAAACGGTGCATTGGGCCTGGAAAGTCAAGTTGCTGCCGCATTTGGAAACCGAATTGAAGCAGCGCTTGCGCGAGACTGCCGAAGAAGAGGCGATCCGAGTCTTTGCCAGCAATTTGCGCGACCTGATGCTGGCTGCTCCGGCAGGGTCCAAACCAACTTTGGGTTTGGACCCCGGCTTACGCACCGGGGTCAAGCTGGCAGTGGTGGATGCCACCGGCAAGCTGGTGGACACCGCAACGATTTATCCGCACGCCCCGCGCAATCAATGGGATGAGAGTCTGCATGTATTGGCCGAGCTGTGCCGCCGCCATGAAGTCCAGCTACTGAGCATCGGGAATGGGACTGCCTCGCGTGAGACCGACCGATTGGCCGCCGAACTGATGAAACGCTATCCCGAACTGCGCCTGCAAAAATTGGTGGTATCGGAAGCCGGGGCTTCGGTCTATTCCGCCTCGGAACTGGCGGCGCGGGAATTCCCCGAACTGGATGTCTCGCTGCGTGGCGCGGTATCTATCGCCCGCCGTCTGCAAGATCCGCTGGCGGAACTGGTCAAGATCGAGCCGAAGGCCATCGGCGTTGGTCAATATCAACATGATGTTGGTCAAGTTCGGTTGGCGCGAACCCTGGATGCGGTGGTCGAGGATTGCGTCAACGCGGTCGGGGTGGATGTGAATACCGCCTCGATTCCATTGCTGGCGCGGGTGGCTGGGTTGAACGCGACTCTGGCGCGCAACATCGTCGCGCATCGCGACGCCAACGGTCCATTCCGGCGTCGGCAACAACTTCTCAAGATTGCGCGCTTGGGTGAAAAGACCTTCGAGCAGGCTGCGGGCTTTCTGCGCATTCTCAATGGCGACGATCCATTGGATCGTTCCGCCGTCCATCCAGAAGCCTATCCGGTGGTTGAACGCATTCTGGCCGCCACTGGTCACGGCCTGAGTGAGGTATTGGGTAACACGGCTTTTCTCAAGACGCTGGAGCCGACGCGTTTTACCGATGAACGATTTGGCGTACCGACTGTGCGCGACATTCTGGCTGAGCTGGAGAAGCCGGGACGTGATCCTCGCCCCGAGTTCAAGACTGCTGCGTTTCAGGAAGGGGTGGAGAAATTAGCCGATTTGCGGCCCGGAATGGTGCTGGAAGGAGTGGTGACCAATGTCGCCAACTTCGGTGCGTTCATCGATATCGGGGTGCATCAAGATGGATTGGCGCATGTGTCGGCATTGGCGGATCGCTTTGTGAAAGATCCGCGTGAGGTGGTGAAGGTCGGTCAGGTGGTGAAGGTCAGGGTGCTGGAAGTGGATCTAGAGCGGCGGCGGATCGCCTTGAGCTTGCGACTGGATCAGCCAGTTGGCGAAGGTAGGAACGCTCAAGACCGTCCAGCGGCCATCCAGCAACGGTCGCAGGCTGCTACCCGCCAGCGCAAACCATCACGCGATAACCAAGACGGCGCTCGAAATCGTCAGGAACCTTTAGTGGAAAACCACCCTAGCGCCTTGGCCGAAGCCTTTGCCCGCGCACGGCGGGAAAGGTGAGCTAGGGCAATCTGTCGGGATGCTAGGACTCGGAGTTAGTCCTCGTCCCGATCATTGAGCAAATCGTCGTCTTCGCTGAATTCTTCTTCTTCGTCTTCGTTATAGTCGTCGAGTTCGTCCACTTCGATTTCATCGTAGGGGCCGGACCAGTCATCTGGCGCTTCGATAGCCTCCAGCGGCAGTTCGTACCAAGCATCCAGATCCAATTCCTCTATGTCGCCGTCGAAATACTGGATTTCGATTGTCTGGGCTTCTTCATCCAGAGCGACTACCTCGAAATCATTGCCGGTTTCCTCGTTGCGATACCAATTACCAATGATGGGATCAACGTCGCTCATGACCGGTCTCCTGTTCAAATTGGGGGTATGGGGGCGCCGATTGTCCGGGTTTGTCCTATTTTGGTAAGGCCGGATCGGCAATCAAATCTTCATCATTATTTCTGTGAATTTTGAACAATGAACCTCTCACAATTCAACCGTGAAATTGCCGAAATTCGTGGCGATCGTGTTCATGGTGCCAGCGAATTGGCTCGCCGCTGCCTGACGATCCTAGCGGAGGCGGCGAAGATTTTGCCAGCCACCGATGGTGTCGAATTCAGACAATATCTGTTGGCCCTGGCTGCTGAGTTGGCGATGACCCGGCCCAGCATGGCGCCGGTGGGTCATCTGCTGCGGCGCTGGCGGGCGGAAATGAGTGTGGCCGATGGGGATTTGGATTTGGATTGGCTCCGTCGGTTCGCCGTCGAACGGGCCACCGCCTTGGTTGCGCTATCCCGCCAGGCGGTGAGCGATTGTGCCGTGCATGCCGCCCATTGGCTCGGTCCTGGGCGCACGCTGATGACACACAGTCTCAGTTCGACGGTGCTCGAAACCTGTCGTTTGCTCAAAGATCAGGGCTTGCAGATGATCGTGACCGAGTCGCGGCCGCTGATTGAGGGGCGCCGAGTGGTGGAACGACTCTCGACCTGGAACGTGCCGACTACGTACATCACCGATGCGCAAATGGGGGTGTTCGTTGGTCAGGCGGATGGGGTGTTGGTCGGTGCTGATAGCCTGTTGAGTGATGGTTCAGTCGTCAACAAAGCCGGGACCGTGCTGTTGGCGCTGGCAGCGCGTGAGTACGGTGTGCCTTTCTATGTCTGCTGTGAGAGTTTCAAGCAACGTGCCGCAGGCGAGGCGCCGCCAGTGCTGGAAGAAATGGCATCGAGCGAATTAGAAGTACCGGCTTGGCCGGGTGTCAGTGTGCGCAATATCTATTTCGATATTACTCCGGCACGGCTGATCAATGCTTGGATCAGCGAAACGGGTGTACGTCGCGCAGTTGCACTTTCATAAAAAAACCCGGCTCCTTTCGCTGAAAGGGGCCGGGTTCAGGCTGGCTAGATGGTTATTATTATTCTTGGTTAAATAACGAGTTACTTAACTGCACGATTATCCACCAGATCCGTAACTACGCCTGGATCGGCCAAGGTCGAAGTATCGCCTAACTGATCGACTTCGTTGGCAGCGATCTTACGCAGGATGCGGCGCATGATCTTACCGGAACGCGTCTTGGGCAGACCGGGCGCCCATTGCAGTACGTCTGGGGTAGCAATCGGGCCGATTTCCTTGCGCACATGGGCAACCAGTTCCTTGCGCAGGGCTTCGGTCGGTTCGATCCCGACTTTCAGGGTGACGTAGGCATAAATGCCTTGGCCCTTGAGATCGTGCGGGTAGCCGACCACTGCTGCTTCGGCGACCGCTGGATGCAGCACCAGCGCTGATTCGACTTCGGCGGTGCCCATGCGGTGACCGGAGACGTTGATCACATCGTCCACCCGACCGGTGATCCAGTAGTAGCCATCTTCGTCGCGGCGTGCGCCGTCACCGGTGAAATACAACCCCTTGTACATCGAGAAATAGGTCTCGATGAAACGCGGGTGATCACCGTATACCGTGCGCATGATGCCCGGCCAGGGCCGGGTGATGACGAGATTGCCGTCGGTCGCGCCTTCCAGGAAGTTCCCTTCGGAATCCACCAGAGCCGGACATACCCCAAAGAACGGGCGGGTGGCGGAACCCGGCTTGAGGGGAGTTGCGCCTGGCAATGGGCTGATCAGGATGCCGCCGGTCTCGGTTTGCCACCAGGTATCGACGATGGGGCAGCGTCCATCACCGACATTGTGGTAATACCATTCCCAAGCTTCGGGGTTGATCGGCTCGCCGACCGAACCCAGCAGGCGCAGGCTCTTACGCGAAGTCGCTTTGACCGGAGCTTCGCCCTCGCGCATCAGTGAGCGGATGGCGGTCGGAGCGGTGTAGAAGATGTTGACCTGATGCTTATCGACCACCTGCCAGAACCGACCCGCATCCGGGAAGGTCGGAATGCCTTCAAACATGAGGGTGGTGGCGCCGTTGGCCAACGGGCCGTAAACGATATAGGAATGGCCAGTCACCCAACCCACGTCAGCGGTACACCAGTAGATATCGCCGTCGTGATAATCGAAGATGTACTTATGGGTGATCGCCGTGTGCAGCAGATAGCCACCGGTGGTGTGCAGCACGCCCTTGGGCTTGCCAGTGGAACCGGAGGTGTAGAGGATGAACAGCGGATCTTCGGCATCCAGGTGTTCCGGCGGGCAGTCGGCAGATGCCTGAGCCATCAGATCGTGGTACCAAACATCGCGGCCTTCGGTCCAAGCGATGTTGCTGCCGGTACGCTTGACCACCACCATCTTCTGCACACTGGGAGTGCTTTGCAGTGCCTTGTCGGCGTTGACCTTCATCGGCACCTTGCGGCCGCCGCGCAAGCCTTCGTCGGAGGTGATCACGACATTGCATTCGGCATCGATGATGCGATCCTTCAGCGAATCCGGCGAAAAGCCGCCGAATACGATGGAGTGAACAGCACCGATGCGGGTACAGGCCAGCATGGCGACTGCGGTTTCGGGAATCATCGGCATGTAGATGCAGACCCGATCCCCTTTCTTGACGCCCAAGCTTTTTAGCGCATTGGCAAACTTGCAAACGTCCTGGTGCAATTGTTTGTAGGTGATCTTCCTGTCTTCGTTGGGACTGTCGCCTTCCCAGATGATGGCGGTTTGGTCGCCACGGGTCTCCAGATGGCGATCCAAGCAGTTATAGCTGACGTTGATCTGGCCGCCATCGAACCAACGGATGTAGCCCTTGGTGAAATCCCAATCCAGCACCTTGTTCCAGGGCTTGAACCAAGAGAGAAACTGATTGGCCTGCTCTGCCCAGAACCCTTCTGGATCGTCAACCGAGCGCTGATACATTTGTAGATATTGCTCGTTATTGATCCAGGCATGGGCGGCGACTTCGGCAGGTACAGGATAGACCTTGCTTTCGGACATAATCGTGTTGCTCCTTTGGTGGGAATAAGGTTGTAGTGGGATGGTGGTGATAGCCGTGGCCAGCGAGCGGAGATCAATGGGTACGCTCGGAGCCATTCGGGAAATTGATCGCTTTTAAGTCTAGAAGCTCGCTGGTTCGAGTCAATCTACCCGGTGCGAGTTCATTGATTGTTCGGTGACCCTTAGCGGTGCATCGGCATCGCTGGTACCGCTGGTACCTGTTCCAATCGCCAGTGAGCATGTGCCCAGGCCAGAATAGTCGTGGGCGGTTCGCCGTTCAGATCGGGCGGTGGGTTCTGGCCCAGGAAGTGCAGAGCGGACCAGAGTGCGGACCCTGGTTGATCGAGATCAAGCGGGGCTGCTCCGCTTTGCTTGCTGAGTTTGTACCCGTGCTGATCGAGAGCGACCGGTAGGTGCGCGTAGGTGGGTGTGGGTAGGCTTAACAGATTTTGCAGGTAGATTTGTCGAGGAGTGGAGTCCAGTAAGTCACCACCCCGCACGACTTGGGTGATGCCTTGAGCCGCGTCATCCACCACAACGGCCAGTTGATAGGCGAACAAGCCATCAGCGCGACGGATCACGAAGTCACCCACTTCTCGCTCCAGGCACTGCTCCTGATGGCCGCGTAGGGCATCTTGGAATACCACGGGAGTATTGGCGACGCGTAAACGGATAGCAGCGGGACGGCCCGGTTGGCAGACGCCGTTTTGGCAGTAGCCCGGATAAATCGGGCTGCCATCGTGCGCACGGATCGGATGGCTGGCAAGCTCTCGTCGCGTGCAGGTGCAGGGATAGGCTAGATCAAGGTGTAGTAGGCGCTCCAGTGTTTCCCGATAGCAATCCTGTCGTTGGCTCTGATACCACACCGATTCGTCCCAGTGCAGACCATGACGATCCAGGGCGCGCAAGATAGCGTCGGTAGCGCCCGGTTCGGCACGAGGTCCGTCTATATCTTCGATGCGGAGCAACCATGTCCCCTGATTCTGTCGCGCCTCCAGGAAACTGGCGAGCGCAGCAACCAAAGAACCGAAGTGGAGCGCTCCGGTTGGGGATGGTGCGAAACGACCACGTATTCCACCGCGATTCACCGTCAAGTCGATAGCAAGCGACCGTCGGGACATGAGCGATGGGCGAGACCGGTTAAGCAAAATTTGGCGATGCTATCCTTGCTTTTCGCGGATTTCCTCCAGCATTTTGCAGTCAATACACAAAGTGGCGGTTGGGCGAGCCTGCATCCGCAGTAATCCAATCTCCACGCCGCAGGTCTCACAATAGCCGTAATCGCCACTTTCGATCTGAGTTAAGGCTTCGTTGATTTTCTTAAGTAACTTGCGTTCTCGATCTCGCGTGCGCAACTCCAGGCTGAACTCCTCTTCCTGGGTGGCGCGGTCGTTGGGATCGGGGAAAGCGGAAGATTCATCCCGCATATGGTTAACCGTACGATTGACCTCATCCAGCAAGCTTTGCTTCCAGTCCAGCAGCACATGGCGGAAGTAAGCCCGTTGTGCATTACCCATATATTCCTCGCCTTCGGCGGGTTGGTAAGGCGCGGGCGTTTCCTGCGTGATCGAATTGGTGGCGACCATCGCGATTTCCTCCTGAATGGAACCGGACCTGCGCGGTGGAAGCGACTTGCGCTGATTTCCACCACGATACCGGCATCGATGACTCACGATGCCATCATTTGAAAATGTACAGCAGCCTTGTTGTCATAGCAAAAATTATGAAAGCGATTCGGACCGCCGCAGGTGAGAGACATGAAATGGCCGTGGGTCTAGGCCAAACGCATGGGAATAGTGAATTTAAACAATTAATCACAGGTTTATCCGTGCAGATATCACCGTGTATAATCGCCGATCACTTCGAAACTGCCCACACCCAAGTGGATACTCGCCTTATTTTTTGCCCGGTGCGTCCCACCGTTTATTACCATGAATGTGGCAGTTCCTCGGCAGATCGACCAAAATTAATGGTTGAGGCCAGAAAGCAATGACAAAACTGGTGTGGTCGTACCTTGTCCTATCTGGTGTCTTTCCGGTTCCTGACGCGATCAAGGTACCGGCATCGCGCGCTCCGGTGAAGACATATCGCACGGTATGCGCGCTTCCACTCCATAGATTCCAGGAAAAACCACCTCAAAAAGCCAAACCTTGACCGGAATCCTTACGAGAACCGGGGAGTTGATGACCATCAATGAGCACACTTATCGAGCAGTTTCGCCAAAGTTCCCCCCTGTTTGGCGGTAATGCGGCGTTTATCGAGGATCTGTACGAAAGTTTCCTGAGCGATCCAGAATCGGTCAGCGAAAACTGGCGGCAGTATTTCCGTGATTTCCAAGCGCAGGGTCAAGGTGCCCGCGACGTCGCGCACGGCCCGATCCGCGATTCCTTTGCCCAACTGGCCTTACAGCCACAGCAGACCGGCGTGGCACGGGTACAGACTTACAATCCTGCTGCTGCCGAAAAGCAGGCTTCGGTGCTACGTATTATCAACGCCTATCGCACCCGTGGGCATAAGGCCGCCAATCTCGATCCGCTGCAGTTACGCGAGCGTCCGCCGGTTCCTGAGCTGGAACCGGGTTACCATGGTCTCAGTGAGGCCGATATGGGCACTTTGTTCAATACCGGTTCACTGATGGCTCCATCGCAGTGGTCGCTGCGCGAGATTCTGGACTTGGTGCACGACGTTTATGTCGGCACCATCGGTTCGGAATATATGCATATCAACGAGACTTCCGAGAAGCGCTGGATCCAAAAGCGACTGGAGGGGCAGCGCGCCCGACTGGAGCTGAGCAGTGAGGATCGCCGCCAGTTGCTGCACTGGCTGGTGGCCGCCGAAGGGTTGGAGCGCTATCTGCACACCCGTTACGTGGGCCAGAAGCGTTTTTCGTTGGAAGGGGGCGACAGCCTGATTCCGATGATGGACGAAATCGTCCAATTGGCTGGTGCTCAAGGAGTCCAAGAAATCGTAGTCGGTATGGCCCATCGTGGTCGACTCAATGTCTTGGTCAACATCATCGGCAAAGCACCCAGCGAATTATTCGACGAATTCGAGGGGAAGCGGCGGGTCGGTAGCACCGGCGACGTGAAATATCACTTGGGTTTTTCCTCGGATGTAGCAACCTCCGGCGGTCTGTTGCATTTGGCATTGGCCTTCAATCCCTCGCATCTGGAAATCGTCAATCCGGTGGTCGAAGGTTCGGTGCGTGCGCGTATGGAGCGCCGTCGTCCACCGGGTGCAGAATTTCCACCGCTGAATGCGGTGATGCCGGTGTTGATTCATGGTGACGCTGCCTTCGCCGGTCAGGGCGTGAACATGGAAACTTTCCAGTTCTCGCAGGTACGCGGTTACCGTACCGGCGGCACCATACACATTGTGATCAACAATCAGATCGGTTTCACTACCAGCAATCCGCTGGACACGCGTTCGGCGCTGTATTGCACCGACATCGCCAAGATGGTGCAAGCACCGATCTTCCATGTGAACGGCGATGATCCCGAGGCGGTGCTGTTCGTCACCCGGCTGGCACTCGAATATCGGATGGCCTTCAACAAAGATGTGGTCATCGATATGATCTGCTACCGTCGACTGGGCCATAACGAGGCCGATGAGCCTGCCACCACCCAGCCGATGATGTACAAGAAGATCCGGGCGCGTAAGACCATTGCCACCTTGTATGCCGAAAAATTGATCGGCGAGGGGGTGATCACCGAAGCCGACTTCCACGATATGCAGACCAAGTACCGTGATGACCTCGATGCGGGTCGTCAGGTGTCGCGGCCAACACAGCCTCCGATTACTGGGCCTTATTCGATTGACTGGTCGGCGTTCAAGCATGAAGACTGGAGTCTTTCCGTCGATACCTCCTTGCCGTTGGAGGCTATCCGCGATCTAAGCGACCGCTTGCTCAGACTACCGGAAGGTTTTGAGATGCATCCCCGCGTCGCCAAGATCATGGACGACCGGCGCAAGATGGCGGCTGGGGCGCTGCCCGTGGATTGGGGATTCGCTGAGAATCTAGCCTACGCCTCCTTGCTTCAGGGAGGCTATCAGGTACGGATTTCCGGTCAGGACTGTGGGCGTGGCACCTTCTTCCACCGCCATGCGGTGCTACATAATCAGAAAGACGGCTCCAGTTACATCCCGTTGATGCATCTGTATGCCGATCAACCGACCTTCATGGTGATCGACTCGATTCTCTCTGAGGAGGCGATACTGGCGTTCGAATACGGCTACGCCACCGCTGAGCCAAACGGTTTGATTGTTTGGGAAGGGCAGTTCGGTGATTTCGCCAATGGCGCTCAGGTGGTGGTCGATCAGTTTATCTCTTCCGGCCAAACCAAATGGGATCGGATCTGCGGGTTGGTGATGCTGCTGCCGCACGGCTATGAAGGCCAAGGGCCAGAGCATTCTTCGGCCCGATTGGAGCGTTACCTGCAACTGTGCGCCGAGCGTAATATGCAAGTCGTGGTGCCTTCGACTCCAGCACAGTGTTTCCACATGCTGCGGCGACAAATGCTGCGTACCTTCCGCAAGCCGTTGATCGTGATGAGTCCAAAGAGCCTGCTGCGGCATCGGTTGGCGATAAACAGTCTGGAAGATCTGACCGAGGGTCATTTTCAAGAGATCATTCCAGAAATCGATTCGCACGATCCAGAGAAGATCACGCGGCTGGTCGCGTGCAGTGGCAAAGTTTTCTACGATCTGTTGGAAGCTCGTCGCGAGCGTAAGCTGGAGCATGTTGCCATCATCCGCATTGAGCAGCTTTATCCATTCCCGCAGACCCTCTATAACGCTGAAATCAATCGTTATCCTCATCTTAAGGATCTCGTTTGGTGTCAGGAAGAACCCCACAACCAAGGTGCCTGGTTTGAGACGTTACACCACTTGGAGCGGGGCTTGCCTTCCCACCTCAAGATTCGCTACGCCGGCCGCCCGCATTCGGCCTCGCCGGCCGTGGGCTATTACGGTGTTCACGTCGAGCAGCAACAACAGCTTGTCAGCGAGGCCCTGGGCCAGTAACCGCTGGTATCCAGATCGAATAACGACCCGGAAATCAATGGAATAAAAAACATGACCATCGAAGTGAAAGTTCCTACTCTGCCTGAATCCGTGACCGACGGCACGCTTGTTAACTGGAGGAAAAAACCAGGGGAGGCGGTAAAGCGGGGCGAGAATCTGGTGGATCTGGAAACCGATAAGGTGGTGCTCGATATCCCGGCGCCGGTGGACGGCGTACTCGGTGAAATCTTGCGACAGGAAGGTGATGTCGTTACCACCGGCGAAGTGATCGCAATTTTGGAAGCGGATGCGGCCAGTCAGACCGAAACCGCTGCTGCCCCTGCGCCCACCGCCTCTGCGTCATCCAGCGCGCCCGCAGCATCCTCCACTGAAGAGAGCATGAGCGGTTTGAGTCCAGCCGTGCGACGGCTGATCGCCGAGCATCATCTGGATATTAGCAAGGTGGCGGGTAGCGGGCGTAGCGGCCGAGTCACCAAGGCCGATGTCTTGGCTTTCCTGGAAGGAGGGCAGCCAGCTCAGCCTGTTTCGACTGCTTCGGCCTCGGTTTCCGCGCCTGCCCCTGTGTCGTCTGCAAAAGTGGCTCCCGTGCCGTCTGGGAATGTGCCCGTACTGCCTGACGCACACGGTCGCCTGGAACAGCGGGTACCGATGACTCGGTTACGTGCCCGCATCGCCGAGCGGCTGTTGATGGCTAAAAACAGCACCGCGATGTTGACGACCTTCAACGAAATCAACATGAAGCCGGTGATGGATCTGCGCAACCGCTACAAGGATGATTTCGAGAAAAAGCACGGTGTGCGCCTGGGCTTTATGGGCTTTTTCGTCAAGGCGGTGATCGAAGCGCTCAAGCGCTATCCGGCGGTCAACGGTTCCATCGACGGCAACGACATCATTTATCACGGTTATTATGACATCGGTATTGCGGTGTCTTCGCCGCGTGGCTTGGTGGTACCGATCCTGCGTGACGTCGATCAAATGAGCCTGGCCGAGATTGAAAAGGCCATTGGCGAATTTGGCAAGAAGGCGAAAGAAGGAACCTTGACCGTTGAGGATATGACTGGCGGAACTTTCACCATCACCAACGGTGGGGTGTTTGGCTCGTTGATGTCTACCCCGATTCTCAATCCGCCGCAAAGCGGTATTCTGGGTATGCATGCCACCAAAGATCGTCCAGTCGCGGAGAACGGTCAGGTCGTGATTCGACCGATGATGTACGTGGCCCATTCCTACGATCACCGTATCATCGATGGGCGTGAGGCCGTCACTTTCCTGGTAACCGTCAAGGAATGCATCGAGGACCCAGCCCGACTGATTCTGAACGTCTAAGGCGGGACAGAGATCGGATATCTGGGTTACGATAGGGGACGTGTGGATTTGGATTTGTTCTCCGTCCCCTATATGCCGGTTCCTCCTTGTCCTATTCCCCAGTCATTTCCTATTTGCTGACAGGTACAAGCATGGTCAAGACTTACGATGTGGTCATCATCGGTGGCGGCCCCGCCGGCTACGTAGCAGCAATCCGTTGCGCGCAACTCGGTTTGGAGACCGCCTGCGTGGAGAAATGGATCAATTTCAAAGGAGATCCCGCCCTGGGGGGCACCTGTCTGAACGTCGGCTGCATCCCGTCCAAGGCCTTGCTCGAATCTTCCGAGCATTACCATTATCTCAAGGAAGGTTTTGGCAATCACGGTATCCAGGTCGAAGGCATCACCCTGGATCTCGACAAGATGATGGTGCGCAAGGAAGACATCGTGCTGCAGTTGACCAATGGTGTCAGTACTCTGTTCAAAGCCAACGGCGTCGAGTGGCTACAGGGTCACGGCAAGCTGTTGGCTGGTCGGCAGGTGGAAATCACCCATCAAGACGGTTCGGTCGATGTCGTCAACGCGGATCACGTGATCATCGCCACCGGTTCGATGCCGATTGAAATCGGTGCTGCTCCAGTGAACAACGCTGAAGGCATCATCGTGGACTCGACCGGTGCCCTGGATTTCCGTCAGGTACCTAAAACCCTGGGGGTGATCGGCGCGGGAGTGATCGGTTTAGAACTGGGCAGCGTGTGGAATCGCTTAGGTGCCAAGGTCATCATGCTGGAGGCGGTAGACGATTTCCTGGCTCTGGCTGACCAGCAGATCGCCCGCGAGGCGCTACGCCAGTTCAAAAAACAGGGGCTGGACATCCGATTGGGTGCTCGTGTCATGGCCACCGAGAAAATCGCAGAAGGGGTCAAGGTTCATTTTAAAGACAAAGAGGGTGAGCACGAGATCGTAGTTGAGAAACTACTGGTGTCGGTGGGTCGGCGACCAAACACCGATAATGTTGCCGCTCCTGGGTCCGACCTACTGTTTGGCGAGCGAGGTTTTATTCACGTCGGTGATGATTGCGAGACCAACCTGCCAGGGGTGTACGCCATTGGTGATGTGGTACGCGGGCCGATGTTAGCGCACAAGGGTTCGGAAGAAGGCATCATGGTGGCTGAGATCATTGCTGGTCAGCACGGCCATTTGAACTACGATGCCATTCCATGGGTGATCTATACCCACCCAGAGATCGCCTGGGTCGGCAAGACCGAGCAGGCGCTCAAGACCGAAGGCATACCCTATAAAATCGGGACGTTTCCGTTCAGCGCCAATGGCCGCGCCAAAGCGATGGATACGGCTATTGGTATGGTTAAGATCCTGGCTCACGCAGAAACCGATACTTTACTGGGTTGCCATATCATCGGCCCCTACGCCTCCGAGTTGATCCAGGAAGCGGTGCTGGCGATAGAGTTCCAAGCCAGCAGTGAAGATTTGGCTCGGACCATCCACGGTCATCCGACTCTGTACGAGGCCGTACATGAGGCGGCACTGTCTGTCCACGGCCGATCTCTGCATAAGATCAATACTTAAATCGTTTTATTTACAAGAAAAGGGGCGCGTTATGCGCCCTTTTTTAATGGTTTTAATGATGCGGCACAAAGCGATAATGCTTATTGTGGCCAGTCCACTCGCCGATGCCATAGGTTTTTGTTTTTCTTAGCGGATAGATGCTGTTAAGATTTACAACAGCTAGTGTTGTTTTAGCAACAAACGAGGCTGGATTGGAGAGGAGCATCTTATGTTAACCGCTAAAAACGCCTCGCCCGTGGCAGTGGTGACGGGCGCCAACCGTGGATTGGGTCTGGAAACGGCCCGGCAATTGGCTAAGCGCAACTTTCGTGTGGTACTCACCTGTCGCAATGCGGGCAAGGGCCAAATGGTTCTGGAAAAATTATTGGCCGAGGGGCTGGATGTATTGTTTCAGCCACTGGATGTGACCTCGGAAAACAGTATCGTCGAATTGGGTGCCTTTATTTACAGTCGTTGTGGCCGCGTCGATGTCTTGGTCAACAATGCTGGCGTTTTTCTCGACCGGTATGGTACCGAGGATGCGAATAGTTCCAGCGTGTTCAATGCCAGCTCGGAGGCATTGACGATGACGCTGAAAACGAATCTGTATGGTCCGTTGTTGCTGGCACAGGAATTGGTGCCACTGATGAAGCAGCAACAGCATGGCCGCATCGTCAATGTTTCCAGTGGTATGGGGCAGTTGAGCGAGATGGAGGGTCGATCTCCGGCCTATCGGATTTCCAAGACTGCGTTGAACGCACTAACGCGCATCCTGGCGGCCGAGACTCAAGAATATAATATTCTGGTCAATTCGGTGTGTCCGGGTTGGGTGCGTACCGAAATGGGTGGTCCTGGCGCCGAGCGGACCATAGAGGAAGGTGCGGCTGGTATCGTTTGGGCCGCTACGCTGCCAGACGATGGCCCGACTGGTGGCTTCTTCCGCGATGGCCAGCCGATTCCTTGGTGAGCAACGTGGCCTAGAAAAATGAATTAGGAAACGCCGTCTTCCCACATCATTAGCACCTCTTCCAGCTCGGTCAAACGACTGATTTCTGCTTCCGCCCGCCGTCCACCGGGCCAGGGTCGCCCGTCGCGGTTGATCCAGACCGTGTGGAAACCGACTTGGGCCGCGCCTAAAACATCGTGTTCGGGATCATCGCCGACATGAACGATTTGTTTCGGTTCTACCGCCAGTCGGTGACAGGCTAGTTCGAACATACGCGGTTCGGGTTTGGCCGCACCGACCTCGATGGCATTGAGTGAGAAAGCGAACAGATCATCCAGGCCGATCAAGCGCACATCGGCGTTGCCGTTGGACAGTGAAGCTAGGGTATAACGTCGCGTCAGCCGTTCCAGGACCGGGCGCACCTCAGCGAACGGTTCTACGGCATTGCGGGTGGCAAAGAACACCGCGAACGCGCTTTCCACATCAAATTCGGAATAATCCGTTCGTGTCGCCGCCAGCCGTAGCGCTTCCTTGCGCAGCTGAGTGCGATCGTGCGCGATTTCCGGCCAGTTCAAACTCACTTCGTCCGCCAATTCCCGCAGTTCCAATGGCGTGAATCGCGCTGCAATACGCGGGTAGTGCACTGCCAGCCAGTCGTGTAGCAAGCGTTCGGCACGTTCGACCACTGGCCAGATATCCCACAGCGTATCGTCCAGATCGAAGGTAATGGCCTTGATCATCGGGCCATCTCGTCTGGCTTGACGAGGGAAGAATCGGAGTGGGAAGCGAGGCGCTGGAAGCCACGCTCCAGATCACGCTGGATATCGGCGATTTCTTCCAGGCCCACCGAAATGCGTACCAGCCCTTCACGGATTCCGGCGGTTTCCCGTTCTTGCGGGGTCAAGCGGCCGTGTGTGGTGGTGGATGGGTGTGTAATGGTGGTTTTGGCGTCGCCCAGATTGGCGGTGATCGAGATCATGCGCGTGGCATCGATCAGCGTCCAGGCTGCTTCCCGGCCGCCGCGCAGTTCAAATGAGACGATGCCGCCAAATCCGCTCTGCTGCCGCCGCGCCAGTTCGTGCTGAGGATGCGAGGGGAGGCCGGGATAAAGAACCCGTTCCACCGCTGGTTGCGTTTCCAGCCAACGCGCCAAATGTAAGGCGCTCTCGCTATGGGCACGCATCCGCAAGGACAGTGTTTCCAATCCCTTGAGGAATACCCAGGCATTGAAGGGGCTCAAGGTAGGACCTGCGGTACGCAGAAAGCCGTAAATATCGACGCCGACCCGTTGCCGGTCGCCGACCACGGCACCACCGACGCAACGGCCTTGGCCGTCCAGATACTTGGTGGCGGAATGAATAACCAGATCGGCGCCCAATTGGAAAGGTTGCTGCAAAGCAGGAGTACAAAAACAGTTATCCACCACCAGGAGACAACCGTGTTTATGTGCAATATCGGCCAGCGCCCGGATATCGGCCAGTTCCATCAGCGGATTAGAGGGGGTTTCCAGATAGAACAGGCGGGTTTCCGGGCGAATCGCCGCCTCCCAGGCAGCGGGGTCGGACAGAGGAACATAACTGGTGGCGATACCGAATTTGCTGAAATACTGGGTGAACAGGGAAATCGTACTACCGAAGATACTATTGGCCGAAACGATGTGATCGCCGCTTTTGAGCAAGGCCATGCAGGTTGCCAGGATCGCCGCCATCCCCGATGAGGTGGCGATACAGGCTTCGCCACCTTCTAATGCCGCTAGGCGTTCCTGGAACACGCGGACGGTCGGATTGGTGAAGCGGGAATAGATATTGCCTGCGACCGTGCCATTGAAGCGGGCGGCGGCTTCGGCAGCGTTGGCAAATACGAAACTGGAAGTTGGGAATATCGGCTCGGCGTGTTCGCCTTCGAAGGTACGCTGCTGGCCAGCACGCACCGCCTGGCTGGCGAAACCGAGTTCAAGAATGTCATCGACCGACATGTTTGGGCATCTCCGCGCTAGGGATCAAGTTTGCAATATCGCTGCGGAATGCCCTGATGGTGCCGACGGTGCACGGGGATCAAAAGACCCGTGCGATGAGCGGTCCAGGCAGGTCAACCCGCTTTAGCAAGATTTGTTAAGCGCCTGCAAGCTGAGCACTCAAATCGGCGCTGGGAAAAGCTTAGAGCTTCGGCCTTGTCCTGTCAAAAGATGAGCGCTGTGCTCAGTCATCGTTATACAGGTCGATGATGGCACTTTCGGCCGGTTTACGACTCGCCGCCTTGGCGCTATCGGCGCGTTCACGTTCCAGACAGTCCAGGTAGGCCCGGTCGATGTCTCCGGTCACATACTCACCGGTAAAGCAGGAGGAATCGAAGGTTTTGAGCGTGCGGTTACCGCGCCGCACGGCCTCTTCCAGATCCGACAAATCCTGGAAGATCAAGTGATCGGCACCGATGGCTTGCGCGACTTCTTCCTCCGAGCGACCGTGCGCGATCAGCTCGTGAGCGGCCGGCATGTCGATGCCATAAACGTTGGGGTAGCGCACTGGCGGCGCTGCTGAGGCGAAATACACCCGACGGGCACCCGCGTCACGAGCCATCTGGATGATCTGTTCGGAGGTCGTGCCGCGCACAATCGAATCATCCACCAGCAAGACGTTTTTGCCACGAAACTCCAGATCGATCGGATTGAGTTTCTGGCGCACCGATTTCTCGCGGGTCTTTTGGCCAGGCATGATAAAGGTACGGGCGATGTAACGATTTTTGATAAAGCCTTCTCGATACTTGATACCCAGGATCGAAGCCATTTGCAAAGCAGCGGTGCGGCTGGTGTCAGGAATCGGAATGACCACATCGATATCCTGATCTGGCCAGACCCGCAGGATTTTTTCGGCCAGATATTCACCCATCCGTAACCGGGCCTTATGTACCGAAACTTGATCCATGATCGAGTCGGGACGGGCCAGATAGACGAACTCGAAAATGCAGGGACAGTAGCGCGGATGTTCGGCGCATTGACGAGCGTGCATACGTCCATCGAGATCGAACAGTACCGCTTCACCCGGCGCTACATCGCGGATGCGCTGAAAGTCCAGCGCGTCCAGCGCCACACTTTCGGAAGCGACCATATACTCCATGCCACCCTCAGTCTCGCGGCGGCCAAACACCAGCGGTCGAATGCCATTTGGATCACGAAAAGCCACCAGACCAAAACCGACGATCAGCACCACAGCGGCATAAGCGCCTCGTACCCGTTGGTGCACCGCTGCCACCGCTGCGAAGATATCCTCAGCATCGATCGACAGCTTACTGCGCTGCTGTAATTCGTGAGCGAATACGTTCAGCAGGATTTCCGAGTCGGAGTTGGTGTTGATGTGGCGCAGATCGGAGCGGAACAGCTCGTTCTTGAGCTGGATGGCATTGGTCAGGTTGCCATTGTGGGCCAAGGTGATGCCGAATGGTGAATTGACGTAGAACGGCTGGGCTTCGGCGGAATCGGAACTGCCAGCCGTTGGATAGCGGACATGACCGATGCCGATATTGCCTTGCAGATTGCGCATATGGCGGGTACGGACGACGTCCCGGATCAGGCCGTTATCCTTACGCAAAAACAGGCGACCGTGGTCACAGGTAACGATACCCGCCGCGTCTTGGCCACGGTGCTGCAGCACGGTGAGGCCGTCGAATAGGAGTTGGTTGACTGGAGCACGTCCCGCGATACCGATGATTCCACACATTTACCACTACCCACCATACTTGGACGGTTGTAACCGTCATTTGGGAACGATTTCAGGGAAGCGAAAATTCTGGGCTAGGTTGGGCGGTAGAAAATCCCGAAGCCAGAGCGCTGTGTCCTGAAAATGATGCAATAGCAGTGCCTGCTGCCACCAGGGATCTTTGGGTAGTGGCGTCAATCCTGCCGCTAGCACCAGAACGGCGATGATAGCCACTCCGCGTGCCAAACCGAAACTCATACCTAAGACTCGGTCGGTACCAGTGAGCCCAGTATAGTGGACCAGATAAGAGGCAAGGATACCGATTAACCCACCGATCAATAGCGTAGCCAGAAACAGCCCACCGAATGCGGCAGCCGTGCGCAGCGAAGGTACATCCAGATAAGGAATAAGACGCGTGGCAGTTTGTTCGGCAAACAGGAAAGCAACGGCGAAGGCAGCGATCCAGGTAGCCAGCGAGATGACTTCGCGCAGCAAACCTCGCCAGAACCCGATCAGCATGGAGAGGGCGATGATGAGGATGATCAGATAATCCGCCCAGTTCATGAGAGGCGATATCCCACTCCGGAGCGTTGGCATGCGTTGATCATGATGGGAATCGCTTGTGGTCGCTTGGAAGTCCACATGTTAGCAAATAACGGATATGGGCTGAAATGCAGTATTCATCGCGCCATTGTACCAATTTAGCGCCAAACGCGTACGAGAAACAACGGTCGACCATTGGCTGTGGTCTGTTCGACCGTCGCTTGAATATTGCGACTCCGATACCGGTCGCGCACGGCGTAAGCGTTTTCCTGTAAGGCAAAACTAGCCACTACGACACCACGACCCGCCGGAGCTGCTGGAGCTGCCGGTTTTGCGGGCTTCACGGGCGTCCTGGGTTTAGCGACAGGATCGGTTTGAGATGGGGTGGGAGTGGGCTTGTGACGAGTAGCCTCGGCTTTGCGGCGAGTTTCCTCGGCCTGAGCTTTGCGGCGCGCCTCATCGGCCTGAGCTTTGCGGCGCGCCTCTTCCGCTTGGGTCTGGCGGCGCGCGTCCTGGGTTTGGGTCTGGCGGCGCGTCTCCTCGGCTTGGGTCTGGCGGCGCGCCTCCTCAGCCTGGGTTTTACGGCGGGCTTCTTCAGCTTGAGCTCGGCGGCGGGCTTCCTCGGCGCGGGTAACTTCTTGACGGGCAGCCTCGGCTTGAGCACGACGGCGCGTCTCTTCGGCTTGAGCACGACGGCGGGCTTCTTCGGCGCGGGTAGCCTCTCGACGGGCGGCTTCGGCGGCACGCCGGGTTTCGGCCTGCGCGGCAGCGGTTTCAGTGGTGGAGGAGCGCGGTGCAGACGCGGCTTCCTGGGCTGCTTGTAACTGGGCGGCTTGGCTGGCAGCGGCAGTACTGCGTGCTTCCTCGGCACGAGCACGGGTTTGTGCGGCATCTGCCTGTTCTTGGCGACGAGCGGCCTCGGCACGGGCCTTGGCCGCCGTGATGCGCTCAGCTTCAGCCTGGTCTCGGGCAACGCGCGCGGCCTCATCCTGAGAAGCCGATTCCTCTGAGCCGGTGGCCGGAGGCGTTTGGGCCGGTGGTGGAGTCGGGTTGTTCGCCGCTGGTTCCGGGGTAGAGAAGGTAATTGCGGGCGGCTTCGGCGACGTATGGTCCGGTGTGGGGGCAGCGGGGGTGTTGACGCTGGGCGGAGTACCGGATTTTTTCGTAAATTCTGGAATGAAGATCGCGGCCAGCGCGACGATAACGATGGCACCGACTAGGCGTTGGGTTAAGCGACTGTCCAAAATCAAGCCTCCCGTGATGGCGGCGGGGAATTAGATTGCCACGGCTGGGCGGTCAGCACAGGCGCAACGGTGTGGAACGAACCCAGCACGACGATGCGATCACCAGGGTTCGCGGCGGCTTGGGCGATCTGACCGGCAGCGGCGGGATCGGCGGCGACCTGCACACGGGCACCAGCGGCGCGCAGCAATTGCGCCAGATCTTCGCCGGAACGGCCACGTGGTCCGGTTAGGGTGACTGGATACCAGTCGTCGATCACATTGAGTAGTGGATGAATAATGCCATGCGCATCCTTGTCGGCCAGCAAGCCGCAAATAGCCCAGGTTCGTCCAGAACAGGGCCGCTCTTGCAGGTTGGTGGCCAGAATGGCGGCGCCCAGCGGATTATGGGCAACATCCAGAATCCACTCAACTGGGCCAGGGATACTTTGAAAGCGACCGAGCAGTTTAGCTTGCAGAAGTCCCGTACGGATCGCGCTGAGCGGTACCGATAGGCGATCACCTAGACTGGCCAGGGCCATCAACGCGGCAGCAGCATTTCCGATCTGATGCGTGCCCACCAATCTGGGTAGTGGCAGTTCGTCGAAATGCAGATCGCCAGACCACCAGCGCCAGCTCGGACCAGTACTGGTGAAATCGTAGTCACGACCGACTTGCAGCAGGTTGGCGTTGAGCATCCGTGCCTGTTCGATCAACCGGGGGGGTGGGTCCGGGTCGGCGCAAATGGCGGGCCGGTCGGCACGGTAGATGCCCGCTTTTTCGTAACCGATACTGTTGCGATCCGGTCCCAGCCATTCGGTGTGATCAAGATCGATGCTGACTACCAGCGCGGCATCGGCATCGATGATGTTGACCGCGTCCAATCGTCCACCAAGGCCGACTTCCAGCAGTGCGACCTCGACATTGGCTTCGCGGAACAGCTCCAGCGCCGCTAGAGTGCCAAATTCGAAATAAGTCAGGGAAACATCGCGGCGGGCTGCGTCGATGCGGGCAAATGCTCGGCAAAGTGCAGCATCGCTCGCTTCCACCCCCTCGATCCGAATCCGCTCGTTATAGCGCAGCAGGTGCGGTGAAGTATAAGCGCCAACCCGATAGCCAGCGGCCTGCAACATGGCTTCAAGCAGGGCGACGCAGGAACCCTTGCCGTTGGTGCCGCCGACCGTGATGGTGATATAGGGTGACGGTTCCGGCTGTAGCTGACGCCACACCGTCCGCACCCGCTCCAAACCGAGCTCGATAGTTTGAGGGTGCAGGGTTTCCTGCCAGCGCAGCCAGTCGTCCAGAGTCGTAAACCGTGAGTCGGACATGCAGCGATGCTCCAAGGTCCGCCTAGCCGGTCAAGGCATCGCGGCTGGTCAGCATCGCCAACAGGCTAGCTAGACGATTACGCAATTCACGGCGGTCGATGATCAGATCGATGGTGCCGTGCTCCAGCAGAAATTCGCTGCGCTGGAAACCGGGCGGTAATTTCTCCCGCACCGTTTGTTCGATTACCCGTGGGCCAGCAAAACCGATCAAGGCCTTGGGTTCGGCGATATTGATGTCGCCCAGCAGCGCCAAGCTGGCAGAAACACCACCGGTGGTGGGATGCGTCAGTACGGAGATGTAGGGAATTCCATGTTCGGCCAATCGGGCGAGTGCGGCACTGGTTTTGGCCATTTGCATCAGCGAAACCAGTGCTTCTTGCATCCGTGCGCCACCACTGGCGGAGAAGCAGATGAACGGAATATGTTCGTGCAGAGCGGTTTGCGCGGCACGCACGAAGCGCTCACCGACCACCGAACCCATCGATCCAGCCATGAATTGGAATTCGAAGGCGGCGGCCACCACCGGCATTCCTTTAAGAAAGCCGCGCATGGCGATCAGAGCATCTTTTTCCTCGCAGCTTTTCTGCGCCTGAGTCAATCGATCCCGATATTTCTTGCCATCCTTGAATTTGAGGAAGTCGTTTGGTTCGATACCCTCGCCGATTTCACTCAGTTCGGCCTCGTCCAAAAAGCTGTGCAGGCGCTTGCGGGCGCCGAGGTACATATGGTGGCTGCATTTGGGACAGACTTGTAGGTTGCGCTCCAGCTCGACGCGATAAAGCACCGCGCTGCATTCTTCGCACTTGCTCCACAATCCTTCGGGGATCTGGTGTTTGTTGCGGCTGTCGGTGCGAATGCGCGAAGGAACGAGTTTTTCGTACCAGCTCATGCAATAGGTTCCGGGTTGGAAAGAGCTCCTAGCGGTTGACGGCGCGGTGATCCAGCGAGGGATGAGGCGCGGGCTCAGTCAGCTAGGGTGGCGGTGGGTGTACGAGATTGATCCATGGCTTGACGCATGGCCGCGATTTGCGCAGTGACTTCTTGGCGCATCCGCTCAGGCTCATCGGCCAGTTCGCCCATTTTGGCGACCAGCGCGCTACCCACGACCACAGCATCAGCGACTTGGGCAACAGCGGCAGCGGTGGTGGGGTCTTTGATTCCGAAACCAACACCCAGTGGCAGGTCGGTGTAGGCGCGAATCGTTGCCAGTTTGTCCACCACGGTGGCGACATCGAGCGCGGCTGATCCGGTCACACCCTTGAGCGACACATAGTAGAGATACCCGCGTGCCAGTCGTGCGGTCCGGCGAATCCGCTCGGTGGAACTGGTTGGTGCCAGCAGGAAGATCGGGGCAATGTCAGCCACTTCTAGCAATTCGACCAGTTCGGCCGCCTCTTCCGCAGGCAGATCCACGGTCAATACCCCGTCCACTCCAGCATCGCGCGCGGCAGCGACGAATTCTTGATGGCCCATGCGTTCGATGGGGTTGAGGTAACCCATCAGGATCAAGGGGGTTTGGGTATCGGTCTGGCGGAATTCGCGGACCAAGTCCAGCACGCGGCGCAGGGTCATGCCTTGGGCCAGCGCCCGCTCGCAAGCCTTCTGGATGATCGGGCCGTCAGCGACCGGGTCGGAAAAAGGCACACCCAGCTCGATCAGATCGGCACCAGCCTGGACCAGCGCATGCAGGGTCGGTACGGTCAGCTCCGGGCGCGGGTCACCAGCGGTGATGTACGGAATCAGGGCCTTGCGTCCGGCGCGGCGCAATTCCTGGAAACGGAGGCTAATTCGGTTCATGGAGCAGGACTCTTAGAGTTGAATGCCTTCCAGCGCAGCGACGGTGTGAATGTCCTTATCGCCGCGGCCAGACAGGTTGACCACGATGCTTTGATCGGGGCGCAGGGTCGGAGCCAGTTTTTTGACATAAGCCAGAGCATGGCTGCTTTCCAGTGCCGGGATGATGCCCTCGCCACGGGTGAGATCGTGAAAACCTTGGAGCGCCTCACTATCGGTAACGGCGACGTACTGCGCTCGACCGATATCCTTGAGCCAAGCATGTTCCGGGCCGACACCAGGGTAGTCTAGCCCCGCCGAGATTGAATGAGTTTCGATGATTTGGCCGTGCTCGTCGCTCAGCAGATAGGTGCGATTGCCGTGCAACACGCCGGACTGACCAGCGCACAAGGTGGCGGCGTGGCGACCGGTGTCGATACCTGCACCAGCGGCTTCGACGCCGTAGATCGCGACCTCGGCATCATTCAAGAAGGGATAGAACAAGCCGATGGCGTTGGAACCGCCACCAACACAAGCGACCAGAGCATCTGGTAGACTCCCATGCTCGCTCAGCATTTGCTCGCGCGCCTCGCGGCCGATCACTGCTTGAAATTCGCGCACCATCAGCGGATAGGGATGTGGTCCAGCCACGGTCCCGATCATATAAAAGGTGTTATCTACGTTGGCAACCCAGTCACGCAGGGCTTCGTTGAGCGCATCCTTTAAGGTGCGGGAACCGGAAGTCACTGCTTCCACCGTGGCACCCAGCATCTGCATCCGGTAGACGTTCAGCGCCTGACGCCGGATGTCTTCCGCACCCATATAGACCACACATTCCAGCCCCAAGCGCGCGGCCACGGTGGCCGAGGCGACGCCGTGTTGACCGGCACCGGTTTCGGCGATCAGCCGCGTTTTACCCATACGCTTGGCCAGCAGGGCTTGGCCAACGGTGTTGTTGATCTTGTGCGCGCCGGTATGGTTGAGATCCTCGCGCTTGAGGTAGATCTGCGCACCACCCAGTTGCCGACTCCAGCGTTCAGCGTGATAGAGCGGGCTAGGCCGACCGACATAATGAGCTAGGTCAGCGTCCAACTCCGCCAGGAAATCGGGATCGTTGCGGCAGTCCTGCCAAGCGGCATTCAGCTCGTGCAGGGCTTCCATCAGAGTTTCGGCCACAAACCGACCACCGTAGCGGCCGAAATGACCGTTGGTATCAGGAAACTGGCTGAAATCGACCGGGTTATGCGATGTCTTCACAATCGTTTACACCTCGAAAAAATGCGCGCATCAGTTCGGCGTCCTTGATGCCCTTGGCGGTTTCCACCCCACTGCTGACGTCGACCGCGTAGGGTCGAACTTGACGGATCGCGGTACCGACATTGCCAGGATGCAGGCCACCCGCCAAAATCAGAGGCTTGCGGCGTTCGCTGGGGATTTTCGCCCAATCAAAGCCGTGGCCAGAGCCGCCCATTTGCGTACTACCGTGGCTGTCCAGTAGCAGAGCGGTCGCATCCGTGAACCGTTGTTCGTAGGCTTGCGGGTCGGCATGCGCCCCCATCGGTACGGCCTTGAGATAGGGCAGGCCGAAAGCCGCGCAGTACTCAGGATCTTCGTCGCCGTGGAATTGCAGCATCTGTAGTGAGATCTGGCGCAAGATGCGGTGAACCGTTTCCGGTTCATCATTCCTGAACAGGCCAACCGTGGTGACAAATGGCGGCAGAGCCGCAACGATTTGTCGCGCTGCATCCGCATTCACGCAACGGGGGCTGGGCGGGTGAAAGACCAAGCCGATGGCGTCCGCGCCCAATTCCGCCGCGATCACTCCGTCCTCGGGACGTGTGATGCCGCAGATCTTGACGCGGGTGCGGAATATCGGGGTCATGGAATGCGCATCGGGAAGGGGGAACCGCTGGAAGCGCGATAGATTAGCAGAGTTCAGCCTAATTTGTGGAGCATTGTAAACCGTGGTGACAGAGCAATCATTAGCCTGCCAGCATCCGCGCCGCCAGTGCGATTTCATACACGCCGAATAGAGCGACCAGTATTCCCGTCAGGCGGCGCACAAGTGGTTGGCGCATAAATCTGGCCAATGCTGCTGTAGCCGTGCCTATTGCCAGTAGCGCCGGTAGGGTACCCAGGCCAAAGCTGAGCAGCAACAACGCACCTTTCAATGCTCCGCCTGCGCCGATTGCCCACACCAGCACGCTATAAACCAGACCGCAGGGTAGCCAACCCCAGACCAGACCAATGCCCAGAGCTTGTGCTGGAGTACGCACCGGAAGCCAGCGCCGACCAAGCGGTTCGATGTGTCGCCACAATACGCTGCCCGCTTGTTCCACTCGCCTCAAGGTGGTATGCCAGCCCGCCAGATATAGGCCCAGTAGAATCATGAACAGTCCAGCCAGCAGTTGCAGTCCTAACTGTGCTTGGTGGATCGACAATAGGCGTGTCGTCCAGGCACCGATGCCACCGACCAGCGCGCCAGCGAGCATGTAGCTGGCGATACGTCCGCCGTTGTAGGCCAGCAAATAGGGGAGGCGGGCTCGTAGTGGATGTTGCGGTGTGGGTGGCAGGCCCAGGGTGAGTGCCCCGATAATTCCGCCGCACATGCCGAAACAGTGTGCCCCGCCACTGAGACCGATCAAAAAAGCAGCGAGATAAGGGGGATCGATGGTCACCCTGTTGCTCCTAGCGCAACACCACAGTTTTGCTACCGTTGAGAAAGACTCGCCGTTCCAGGTAATAGTGGATCGCCCGTGCCAACACGATATTTTCGATATCGCGGCCGACAGCAGCTAATTGTTCCGGGGTATGGGCGTGATCCACGCGTTCCACCTCCTGTTCGATGATCGGTCCTTCGTCCAAGTTGGCGGTGACATAATGGGCAGTGGCACCGATCAGCTTGACTCCACGGTTATAAGCCTGATGGTAGGGTTTG
>JACSSB010000304.1 GCA_014879435.1 Phycisphaerales bacterium | reverse complement strand
GAACCCATCCCGCCCAGCACCACGATCGCCAGCACCATCGCCGATTCGATGAAGGTGAAGGATTCGGGGTTGATGTAGCCTTGGCGTGCAGCAAAAAAGGCTCCGGCAAAACCGGCGAAGGCGGCGCTCAGCGTCAGCGCCGACAGTTTGATCACGGTTGGATTCAGACCCAAGGAGCGGCAGGCGATCTCATCTTCGCGCAGCGCCTCCCAAGCTCGGCCCAATGGCATACGTTGTAGGCGGTTGATCGTGAACAGGGTCAGTAGCACCAACCCCAATCCCAGCAGATATAAGAAAATTATCGCGTATTCGCCGTTATAGTCGATGCCAAAAAATTCGTGGAAAGTGGCACTCCCCTCGCTGGCCCGACGACCAAATTCCAGCCCAAAAAAGGTTGGGCGAGGGATATTGCCGATGCCATCTGGCCCCCCGGTCCAGACATTCAAATTGTTGAGCAGCAGGCGAGTGATCTCCCCAAAACCGAGCGTGACAATGGCCAGATAATCACCACGCAACCGCAATACCGGTAACCCCAGCAGCAAGCCAGTCAATGCCGCCATCGCCCCGGCGACTGGCAGACACAACCAGAACGACAAATCGTAATGCTGGGCCAGCAATGCATAGGTGTAAGCACCGACCGCATAGAAGGCGGCATAGCCCAGGACCAGAAGGCCAGCGAAGCCGACCACGATGTTCAGACCCAAGCCCAGCATCACGTAAATCAGGGCCAAGGTCATGATATCCACCGTGCCACGGGAGCCGAAAAATGGCCAGATGATGGCAGCGGCCAGCAACAGCGCCCACAATCCTCTCCGATAAGCGGGCTGCTGACGGGTTTGCCGCAGGGTGCGGACCAAAGCGTGATCGCGCCAGACACTTGGCAGGCGTACCCGCGCCCAAATCGCATGCAGTGGTCCCTGGAATAGCCGCAGTACAAATACGATCACGACACCGATCACTACGGGTGTCGGCGTCTGACCCAGCGAGACCTTAATACCGTCTACATGGATGCGAAGACCAAAGATTGGAGTCAACAAGATGGCGGTCAACAGTGCCGCCAGCACGGCTTGAGGAAGAGCGCGGCGCATGGTGGCTACACCTTTTCCACATCTGGGCGGCCCAGCAGGCCGGTGGGTCGTACCAGCAGCACTCCGATCAGCAGGACGAAAGCCACCACATCTTTATATTCGGTGCGCAGATAAGCAGAAGCAAAACTCTCGGCCAAGCCAAGGATTACGCCACCCAGCATCGCCCCCGGAATACTACCGATGCCGCCCAGCACCGCCGCAGTAAATGCCTTCAAACCGGCGATGAAACCGATGAAGGGATTGACCAGCCCGTAATACATGGAAACCAGTACCCCCGCCACCGCCGCCAATGCCGCGCCCAGTACGAAAGTCAGCGCGATGACCCGATTGGTATCAATCCCCAGCAGATTGGCCATGGTTCGATCCTGAGAGCAGGCTCGGCAAGCCCGACCCATCCGCGAACGGGAAATGAACAGGGTCAACACCGTCATCGAGACTACAGTGATCACCGCGATCAGCACTTGCATGTAGGACAGGTAGATCTGAAATCCGTCCTCGGGTCCAAAGCGCCAACCGCCCGCTAATACCGGCTGCATCGACACATCGCGGGCGCCCTGACCGAGCTGTACGTAGTTTTGCAAGAAGATCGATACCCCGATAGCAGAGATCAGCGGTACCAACCGCGGGCTGCCACGCAGCGGGCGGTAGGCCAGTCGCTCCACGACCCAGCCGTAGGAACCGGTGACCAAGATACTGATCGCCAGGGTGATCAGCAGGATCAGCGAGATACTATCCACGCCGAACAGCCCTAGCGCGGTGATGACCAGCAGTCCAACATAAGCACCGATCATATAGATCTCGCCGTGGGCGAAATTAATCATGCCGATGATGCCGTACACCATGGTATAGCCGATGGCGATCAGGGCGTAGATGCTGCCCAAAGTCAAACCGTTGATGGTCTGTTGGATGAATTCGAGAATGGGGGAACCGGACATGGACGCCGCGCCTGGGGAAGAGGCTAGGAGGAATAAGGGCTCATAAAAGATGCGAGAGGACGGGTTTCGCCATCTCGCACACACTGATGTCCCATTCGTTACTTGACTGGCGTCTTGGTGGCGTCAGCGTGCCATTCGAAGATGACGAATTCGAATTCCTTCAAATCGCCATTGTCCTTGAATGCCACCTTACCGATGGGCGTCTCGAAACTGTTCTTGTGGATATAGGCGGCCAACTTGACCGGATCTTCGGTCTTGGCGCCTTGAATGGCGTCAGCGATGATTTGTACCGCTGAATAGGAGGGCATGACGAAGGGGCCGGAGGGATCTTGACCCTTATCCTTGAATGCTTTCACCAAGTCAGCATTGGCCGGGTTGGTGCTGAAATCGGCAGGCAGGGTCACCAGCAATCCTTCCGAAGCGGGGCCAGCGATAGCGCTGATATCTTTGTTGCCAACGCCCTCTGGACCCATGTATTTGGCGTCGAAGCCTTGTTCACGCGATTGGCGCAATAGCAATCCCAGTTCCGGGTGATAGCCACCGTAATAGACGAAGTCCACACCTTCTTTCTTCATCTTGGTGATCAGTGCCGAGAAATCGGTTTGGCCTTTGTTGACACCCTCGAACAACACCGGTTTGATGCCAGCGGCTTCGACCGTCTTTTTGACTTCCTTGGCGATACCCTCACCATACTGCTGTTTATCATGAATGATGGCCAGCTTCTTGGGCTTGACCTTCTCGACGATATATTTGCCCGCAGTCGGCCCCTGCTGATCATCGGTGCCGATGGTGCGAAACACCATCTGATAACCCTGCTGGGTGATGGCCGGGTTGGTGGCGGCTGGGGTGATCATCAGGATGCCTTCTTCTTCGTATAGCTTGGAAGCAGGCTGGGTCGAACCAGAGCACAGATGCCCATCCACAAATTTAATCTTATCGTTGATGATCTGGTTGGCGATGGCCACGGCCTGCTTGGGCTCGCACACGTCGTCCATCAACACTGCTTCCAGCTTCTTGCCGTTGATGCCACCCTTGGCGTTGATCTGCTCGACCGCCATCTGGGCGCCGATCATCTGCATGTCGCCATACTGAGCCACTGGACCGGTAATTGGACCCACAATGGCAATCTTCACGGTATCGGCGGCATACACCACTCCACCCGAAACCAAGACGATTGCGCCAACAGCAGCGCTCAGAATATTACGACTGAAGGTGTTCATCGGCTGACTCCTCCCCTCGTGATGAGGGCTTTAATGTAATAGGTTTGATCACATCCGCTACGGATGGTCGTTGGTGTTTAGCCATTAAAAAGAATTAATCAAATTTCCTGAGAGAACAAGCGTGCCGGGAAAAATCAATGCCAAAAAGGATATAGAAAGAATCAGGATCAGTCCTCTACGCCACGCTTGCTCAAAGTCTTGCAGTCCTCGCACAGCCCTTTGCATTTAATCGGCACCCTTAATTCCTGCAGAGTAGCCCGATAATTCTCGCAGAGTAGCCAGAAGCGTGCGTGCGGCATTCGACAACGTGTGTCCGGTGTGTCGTACCACTCCCAGCGTGCGCTCCAATCGCAGCCCGGCAATATTCAATTCGACCAGATCCCCATCTCGCATGGTACGTGGCAACACGCTCCAACCCAGCCCAACGACTACCATCATTTTAATGGTTTCCAAGTAATTGGTGGAAAACGCTACGGGTGGCGCCACACCCAAGCGCGCCAGACCGGCTTCGATAATGTGTCGGGTAAACGTCGCCTCGCTGGGCAGAATGGCAGGATGCCCATTCAAACCTTCTGGCGTGGCGGCACCCGGTTTCGCCAAGGGATGCGCCGATGTCACGACCGCCGCCAAAGGGTCGGACCAGAGCGGCAGCGCTTCCAGCGGCGCTTCGATCCGTGGTGGTAGGGTAATGATCGCCAGCTCCACTTCACCGCGTAGTACCGCCGCACTGGCCACTTCCGAATCCATGAAACGCATGTCCAGCTGCGCCTGGGGATGGCGACTGGAAAAGATGCGCAAGATAGGCGGTAATCGATGCAGGCCGATGTGATGGCTAGTGGCCAGGGTCAACGGTCCAGTGATTGCCCCCGACAGATTACGCAGCGCACGGCGGGTATCATCTACCTCGGCCAGGATGTGTCGCGCGCGTGGTAATAACACGCTACCGGCCTCGGTCAACCGCACGACCCGCCCCAATCGGTCGAACAAGCGGGTATCCAATTCGGCTTCCAGTGCAGCCAAGCGCTTGCTGACGGCTGGTTGAGTCAATCGTAACTGTTCAGCCGCCAGAGAAAAGGAACCACTATCGGCAACAGTGACGAAAGCTAGCAGACTGGAAATGTCCAGGATGGGAACTCCTCAAAAACAACTTCAGTTCTGTCTATGAGTCTTAGTTCATCAGTCACTTCAGGTCATTCCCTCGAAAGCGAGAAGCCAAGAGACCATGCGAGTCGTCGTTTCTGGACTCCCGCCTGCGCGGGAGAGACGATTCCTAATGAATTACTTCAGGTCATTCCCGCGAAAGCGGGAATCCAGGAATCCTTGCCTGCTGTCGCTTCTTAAAAATTATAGAGACGACCACAGTAATAACCATATTTTATACGAATTATGAAAAATATGAATTTGTGTTATGTATCGATGCGTCTTAAGCTGGATATCATCTTGAGGTAGGAGGTACGGCATGGCCGACAAGACTCTTTACGACAAACTCTGGGCCGCCCATGTGGTGCGAACCGATCCCGATGGCACGGCGTTACTTTATATCGATCGCCACTTGGTCCATGAGGTGACTTCGCCGCAAGCCTTCGAGGGCCTGCAACTGGCCGAACGTCAGCCGTGGCGACCGGAATCCATGGTAGCCATGCCCGATCACAACACGCCCACCGATCCCGGTTTCACCACAATCGACGATCCCATATCCCGTTTGCAGGTCGAAACCCTGGACCACAATGCGCGTGCCCACGAGCTGTCGTATTTTCCAATCGGTGATATCCGGCGCGGTATCGTGCATGTCGTCGGGCCGGAGCAAGGCGCCACCCTGCCGGGCATGACGGTAGTCTGCGGCGATTCGCACACCTCGACGCACGGTGCGTTCGGTGCACTGGCCTTTGGCATTGGCACCTCCGAGGTCGAACATGTCATGGCCACCCAGTGTCTGATTCAGAAAAAATCCAAGGCGATGCTGGTGCGGGTGGATGGCCAGATCCGACCAGGAGTGACCGCTAAAGACATCGTGTTGGCGATCATCGGCCAGATTGGCACCGCCGGGGGTACCGGTTACGCCATCGAATTCGGTGGTGACGCCATTCGAGCGCTGAGCATGGAAGGGCGAATGACGGTTTGCAACATGGCTATTGAGGCCGGTGCGCGTGCGGGCATGGTCGCGGTGGACGAGGTTACTTTGGCCTACGTCAAAGACCGGCCATTCGCACCCCAAGGCAAAGAATGGGAGCAGGCGCTCCAGTCCTGGCGCGATCTGCACAGCGATCTCCACGCCCAATTTGATCGGGTAGTGACGCTGGATGCCGCCCAAATCCAACCGCAGGTCACCTGGGGAACTTCACCGGAAATGGTGGTAGCAGTGAGTGATCGTATCCCCGATCCTGCTCAGGAAACCGATCCCACCAAACGTGCGGGCATAGAGCGTGCGCTGGATTACATGGGTTTGCGGCCCAACATGCCAATCACCGAAATCCAGTTGGATCGGGTATTCATTGGTTCTTGCACCAATGGGCGCATCGACGATCTGCGGGCGGCAGCGGCAGTGATCAAGGGTCGCAAGGTGGCCCCAAGCCTCAAGCAGGCGCTGGTAGTACCGGGTTCTGGGCTGGTCAAGCAACAGGCCGAGGCCGAGGGCTTGGATCGGATTTTCACTGATGCCGGTTTTGAATGGCGCGAGCCGGGCTGTTCGATGTGCTTGGCGATGAATGCGGATCGCTTATTACCGGGTGAACATTGCGCGGCGACTTCCAACCGCAACTTCGAGGGGCGACAAGGACAGGGCGGACGCACCCATCTGGTCAGCCCAGCGATGGCGGCAGCGGCGGCGCTCGCCGGTCATTTCGTGGACGTGCGGACGTTTTGAGGAGTATGCCAATGCAAGCTTTTACCCGACTCGACGGTTTGGTGGTTCCCATGGATCGCGCCAACGTAGATACCGACGCGATCATTCCCAAGCAATTTCTCAAGTCGATCAAGCGCACTGGGTTCGGTCCTCACCTGTTCGACGAATGGCGCTATCTGGATCGCGGCGAACCAGGGATGGACAATTCACAACGCTCACCCAACCCGGAGTTCTGTTTGAACCTGCCGCGCTATCAGGGGGCGAGTATTCTGCTGGCGCGGGAAAATTTCGGTTGCGGTTCCTCACGCGAACACGCGGTCTGGGCGCTGGACGAGTATGGGATTCGTTGCGTGATCGCGCCTAGTTTTGCCGATATCTTCTTCACCAACTGTTTCAAATCGGGCTTGTTGCCGCTCCAATTGCCTGCCGAGACGGTCGATTCTCTATTCAGGGAAATCACAACCCGACCCGGCTATCGCTTAACCGTAGATCTGCTGGCACAGAGCGTGCTCACTCCCAAAGGTGCGGTATTCGGGTTTCAGATCGATCCTTTCCGCAAGGAATGCTTGATTAACGGTTGGGACGATATCGAACTGACCTTGCGTCACGCCGAGGATATCCGCGCCTACGAAGCTCGGCGGCGCCAGCAGGCTCCTTGGCTTTTCCAGTAATCTGCGACTAATCCGCGACAATTTAGGGTGAGAGCACGCATGACACAGAAGATTCTCGTTCTGCCGGGTGACGGTATCGGCCCGGAGATCGTCACCGAGGCAGCCAAGGTACTGGATTGTCTACGCCAGGAACACGGTCTGGATGTGACGCTGGAATATGGCCTACTGGGCGGTTGCGCGGTGGACGAACTCGGCGCGCCCTATCCCGAGGCTACCCGCCATCAGGCGCGTGCGGCCGATGCGATCTTGTTGGGCGCAGTCGGTGGCCCCCAATGGGAAAAGCTGGATCGACCGCTGCGCCCAGAGCGTGGTCTACTGGCGATTCGCGCTGATCTGGAGCTGTTTGCTAATTTGCGCCCTGCCCTACTTTATCCGCAACTGGCAGCAGCATCGGCACTCAAACCAGAGATCGTCGCTGGACTGGATCTGTTGATCGTGCGCGAATTGAACGGCGGCATCTATTTCGGCGAGCCGCGTGGCATTCGTGTTCTGGAGAACGGCGAGCGCGAAGGCTTCAACACCATGGTCTATCGCGAGTCAGAGATCGAACGCATTGTCCGCGTGGCTTTCGAAGCGGCACGTAAACGCCACCGCAAGCTGTGCTCGGTCGATAAAGCCAATGTGTTGGAAGTCTCTGAACTGTGGCGGGAAGTGATCGGGCGGGTAGCCAAGGATTTTCCAGACGTGGCACTATCACATATGTATGTGGATAACGCTGCCATGCAGTTGGTGCGTGCCCCCAAACAGTTTGATGTGATCGTGACCAGTAATCTGTTCGGCGATATTCTCTCCGATTGTGCGGCCATGCTGACCGGTTCGATTGGCATGCTGCCGTCGGCGTCCCTGGATCGCCACGGCAAGGGGATGTATGAGCCGATTCATGGCTCCGCACCGGACATCGCTGGCAAGGGGATGGCTAATCCACTGGCGACCATTCTGTCGGTGGCCATGTTGTTACGCTACAGCCTGAACCAACCGCAATTGGCGGGACGAGTCGAGGAAGCAGTCGGTCGGGTATTGGATCAGGGTCTGCGCACCTTAGATATCATGGCCTCCGGCATGACCCCGGTCGGCACCCAAGCGATGGGTGATGCAGTAGTAGCCGCATTGATGGAATAAAGAGTTACCCATCGGGTGTCCGTATTCCGTATAGAGTGTGGACCCGGATGTTTTTATCAATCTTTCGAAATTTTTTATGAGGTATCTTGGCGATGAAACGTGTGGGATTGATCGGCTGGCGCGGCATGGTGGGTTCCGTGCTGATGGACCGGATGATGGCGGAAAACGATTTCGCTCTGATCGATCCGGTGTTTTTCACCACTTCCAACGTGGGTGGCCAGGGGCCAGCTATCGCTAAGGACACTTCGGTCCTGCAAGATGCCCGCTCCATCGCCGAATTGAAAACTCTGGACATCATCATCACTTGCCAGGGCGGCGATTACACCAACGAGATTTACCCGCAACTGCGGGCTGCCGGTTGGAACGGCTACTGGATCGACGCCGCCTCGGCACTG